>JAZUSM010000086.1:0-3711 GCA_045606725.1 Oscillospiraceae bacterium
TCCGACTTGGCTTTGCCCTTTGGAAACCCACCACCTTTGAAAAGGTGGACGAAACTTTTAATGATGGGTTGCTATTACTGTAACAAATCGTGTAAATTATAATTAATTATCCTTGACCATCTGCTTGTATTCAAGAAACCGAAATCCGTTCTTCTTATAAAGTGCAACGGCAATTTCGTTATCGTCCTCGACTTCCAGTCGGAAGCGCCCGAACTTTGCTGAATAATTTTCATCGAGGTACGCAAAAAGTTCCTTGCCAAGTCCTTTACCCCGAAATTGCTCCAGAATATAGACGTCCTCAATCCACAGGGTCATTCCAGCTTCGGTGTGAAAGGTTTTTGTCAGCAGGCAATATCCTGCCATTTTTCCGCCGTGCTCAAGGATAAGTCCTTCGAGGTAGATGTCCGAGCGCATTACTTCATCAAAATTTGCGTTGAGGCGCTCTATTGGCAGCGGTTTTTCCACTGCGTCGGTATGGTAAAATTCATCTGCGGCACGGAGATAGAATTCTCTGTCCTCTGTGGTCATTTTTCTTATCATAGCGTTGCTCCCGAAAAATAATTATGTATATATTTTACCACAAATATGCACTGCTGGCAACTGTTTGGAAACGACAAAAAAATTAGCGTCGGGTTGTTGACATATCTGCGAAAAAGGTGTATTATTAAAGAGTATAAGTATGTCCTGACGAAAGTCCGCCGCAGAGGGCAGGGACAACATGGATTTTCTGCGGAGATTGGAAAAAACTATGTACGTTGGAAGCGTGAAATTCTTTAAGCACCTTATATATACAGTGGTTTTTGCATGGCTCGCAATTGCTACTTTCCTTGCTGTGTTCTTCGGTATAAAATATTTTATGCTGAAAAATGACGACAGCGCCGATGCAGGTGAACTTCCTGCTGACGGAATTACTGTTATTGAGCCTGAAAATGAAGCTGCAGCTCCGGAACAGATTATTATTCCTGAGGGGACAGGCTTTGACCAGCTTTTTCTTGTAATGCTCGCCAAGGGCTATACTCCTGAGGAAATGCTCGCTGTTATCGAAACAGGTGACGAGGACGTGTTCAGAAGCTATGTCGAGGGCTATATTTCGGCAAATCCTGACCTTGTTCCTGCTGATACTGAAACTGTCGGCGGTGAAGCAGGGGTTGACTCATCTGCTGAATATACAAAGCTTTACCCTGACCTTTATGTTGAGAACAAGCCTGCTGAATTCAAGCAGGACGAGGGTACAATTTACCTTACATTTGATGACGGTCCGTCAGAAAGAACTCCTGAGGTTCTGGATATTCTTGATACCTACGGCATCAAGGCTACCTTCTTCGTTTGCGGAGGTACGGACGAAATGTCGCAGAAATACATGAAGCGTGTCGTTGATGAGGGGCACACAATTGCTATCCACTCAATTTCTCACGACTACGGCAAGATTTATGAAAGCGTTGAAAGCTATCTTGCGGATTTCTACGAAACATATACCTGCGTTTATGAGGCAACAGGTGTAAAGCCTGAGATTTTCCGCTTCCCTGGTGGCTCTATAAACAATTACAACCGCTTTACATATATGCAGATTATTGCTGAAATGACAAGACGCGGATTTGTATACTATGACTGGAATGTCAGCGGCGAGGACGCTGTCAAGGGCGCTGACTGGACAAGCATTTACAACAATATCATGAACTACATTCCATCTGACGGTACAGGCAGGGCAATCGTCCTTCTTCACGACAGCAAGGACAAGTCCCATACTGTAAATGTGCTTTCCGATGTTATCGAGGAGCTTACAGCTATGGGTTACAAATTCGATAAGATTGATAACAGCGTTAAGCCTACAACTTTTTCCTATAAGGATTAACGCAATACAGTAAGTATATACACAACAAAAATATACGGATAGGAGTATTTGAAATGAGTCTGAAAGACAATTTTAACCAGGCGGTAAAGGAAATCCTCAAAAAGGACGGTCTTGTCGGCGAGGAACTTTCCAAGGAATCAAAAAAGAAATCCGAGCTTGACAGATATCTTGATCCTCCAAGACCTGCTGAGCAGCCTGCTCCGATGCAGGAAGAACCTGAGGAGGATATTGTAATGCAGGAAGCGGAACAGATCGATGAGCCTGAATCTGAGCCTGCTCCTAGCATCAATCAGAATCCGTATGTTCAGACTGCTCAGTCAGCTGCAGGCTTCGGTACAAGACCTCAGCAGAATGATGCATTCTCATCAAATTACGGTGCAAAGCCTCAGCAGAATGACCCGTTTGCAGCAGGCAGAGCTGCATCAGACCCGTTCGGTACAAATTACGGAGGCTACGGCGGAGCTGTTCCTCCACCTCCAAGAACTCCGAACAATCCTCCTCCGTACAGAGGCGGCGGAAATGATACACCTTACTATGAAACTGAGGAAACAACAGTTATTTCCCGTAATACAATTATTGATGGTAATATCCGTTCCTTTGCGAACATAAATATCGACGGCAGCGTAAAGGGTGACGTTAAGATTACAAAGAATATCAGCGTTACAGGTAAGGTTGTAGGCGATATCGAGTGCAACAACTCCATAATGACGGGTGCTTCCATGCAGGGCAATGTCAACTCAAAGGGTCAGGTCCAGCTTGACCGTGACAGTATTCTTCTCGGCGATATTTCTGCGCAGTACCTCGACCTTAACGGTAAAATCAAGGGCAATATTGATGTCGGCGGAAAGGCTGAATTCAAAACTGATGCAATCGTACTCGGAAATATCACAGCTTCCACGATTACTGTTCTTGACGGAGCAACAATCCAGGGTTACGTTAACACAACTTTCCTTCAGGAAAGTTCTTCAAGTATTTTTCCTGATGCAATTGCTGTAACAGAATAATACAGACAGATATGCCGCTGCACCGACAAAAAGCGCAGCGGCTTTGTATATTACTGAAAGGAATGAAAATATGTCATTTAACGATAGCGATTTCATAAATGATGAGCTTGTAGGCGGAGATGCTCCTGCAAAGCCTTATGTGCCTAAATTCGAGCAGGATTTGCAGAAGGCAGGCGGTAATCTGTCTGCACTTGCTCAGCAGAAGGAAGCAAAGCAGAATGCGGCTGCTGAAAATGTTCAGAATGCCCGGACTGAACCTGAATATGAAGAGCCTGTTCAGCAGAATGTATTTGAAGAACCACAGATTCAGTATGATGAGGCGGATCTTGACTACGTTTATGATTCGGATGGAAATTACAGCTACACTGGTGCGCTGGAGGATATTTCCGCAGAAAGCGTTGTGCTGGAGGAAATGAATGTAAAGCTTGAGGAGATGCGTACCGATAAAAGCTCCATTATCAGCTCGCTGAAAAGTCAGATGATGCAGGACGACCTTGCAATGTCCGTTGAGGAACGTCCGCAGCTTGATGAAATGTCAGATGAGTACGGTCCAAGCAAGACAAAGCAGGAAAATATAATGCTGAAAAATAAGCTGGACCGCAACGAAAAGGACCTGCTTAAAAGCCAGCTGAAAAGTCAGCTTGAGTCGAAATCCAAGGACTACGACAAGCGTAAGAGTGCGGAAATGTACAAGGCGCTTATGGCTGAACAGCACGCAAGAGAGGCGAAAAAGGGCTTGCTTATGCTGGTAGTTACAGCTGTTCTTGGATTTGTTACAGCAGCGCTTATCTATGTGCTGAATGATAAAGTTCCTGAGGCAAGAGGAATAATTCCGTCACTTTATCCTCTCGCAAT
>JAZUSM010000087.1:0-3847 GCA_045606725.1 Oscillospiraceae bacterium
TAGGGCATATAGTTTTCACGGAGAGTATCAACGATATTCTGCTGTTCAACTATACCTGCGCCTTCGATATATGCATCAATTTTTCTGCTTGGAGCAGCCTTGGGCTGTTTTTTGCTGGTTTTCTTCATTTTGTATCAATTCCTTTGTTTAGCTTAAATCAAGGTCGTCAAGATACTGACTGCCGTTTTCACGGATATATTCCTTACGTCCTTCAAGGTTATTTCCCAGAAGCATTTCAAACATTTCCTGTGTTGCTTCAACATCGGCAGGAAGCACCTTGATAAGACGTCTTGTTTCGGGATTCATGGTTGTCAGCGACATCATGTCGGGTTCGTTTTCACCAAGACCCTTTGAACGCTGGATTGTATATTTCTGACTGCCGATTTCGTTGAGGATACGTGTTTTTTCAGGCTCGGTATAAGCGAAATAGGTTCTGTCCTTTGTATTGATTTCATAGAGGGGAGATTCCGCAATGTATACATATCCTTCATTGATAAGGGTAGGAGTAAGACGATACAGCATTGTAAGCACAAGAGTACGGATCTGGAAGCCGTCCACGTCCGCATCGGTACAGATTACGATTTTGTTCCAGCGGAGATTGTCAAGACTGAATGTTGCAAGCTCCTTGTTCTGCTTTGCTGAAACTTCAACGCCGCAGCCGAGAACCTTAAGAAGGTCGGTAATGATTTCACTCTTGAAAATCTTGTCATAGCCTGCCTTGAGGCAGTTAAGAATCTTACCTCTGATAGGCATTACAGCCTGATATTCGGAGTCACGTGCAAGCTTTACTGAGCCTAAAGCCGAGTCACCTTCCACGATATATATTTCACGCTTGTTTATATCCTTGCTGCGGCAGTCAACGAACTTTTCAACTCTGTTACTCAGGTCAATTGTGCCTGTCAGCTTCTTCTTCACATTCTGACGGATACGGTCTGCGTTTTCTCTTGCACGCTTGTTAATAATGATCTGCTCGCAGATTTTAAGCGCTTCATCGGGATTTTCGATGAAATAAACTTCGATGCAGTGCTTGAGCCATTCTGTCATGGCTTCCTGCACGAATTTGTTTGTTATAGCTTTTTTAGTCTGATTCTCATAGCTTGTCTGGGTAGAGAAGTTGGAGGAAACAAAAACAAGACAATCTTCAATGTCCTCATACTTGATTTTTGCGTCGTCCTTATTGTATTTGTTGTTTGTTCTCAGATAATTGTCGATCTGATTGGTGAGAGCATTTCTCATAGCCCTGTCAGGTGAACCGCCGTGCTCCAGCCAGCTGGAATTGTGGTAATGCTCAACAAGCTTCACCTTATTTGAAAAGGCGATGGCAACGTGAAGCTTTACTTTGTATTCATCCTTGTCATCGCGGTCACGTCCCTGTTTCTGTGTAGACCAGTCCTGAGGAGTGCCGATTGCGCTGTCGCCGACAATTTCTGCAAGATAGTCAGTGATACCGTGCTCATAACAGTATTCCTTCTCGGAAAAGCTTCCGTCTTCCTGTTCCACACGATAAACGAAGAGAAGACCATCATTGACAATGGATTGTCTGCGGAGAATATCATCAAAATACTCGTCGCCTATGTTTATGTCGGTAAAGACATCAAGGTCGGGCTTCCATTTGATTGTTGTACCTGAAGTACCTGTGGAACGGCTTTTTATAAAGCCTTTTTCTTCCTTTTCCTGTGTAACGTTGAAGCCTTTTTCAAAGCGGAGTCTGTAATGCCAGGTGCCGTTATCTGCTTCTACTTCCATATATTCCGAAGAAAACTGGGTAGCACAAAGACCGAGACCGTTAAGACCCAGGGCGAAAGAATAGTTGTCACCGCTGTTGTTGTCGTATTTGCCGCCTGCATAAAGTGTGCAGAAAGCAAGCTCCCAGTTGTACTTGTCTTCGTTTTTATTGAAATCAATCGGTATACCACGGCCGTTATCGGATATTTCTACGGAATTGTCAAGAAAACGTGTTACGGTAATTTTCTTGCCGTATCCTTCGCGGGCCTCGTCGATTGAGTTTGAAAGAATTTCAAAAACCGAATGACGGCAGCCCTCAATACCATCAGAACCAAAAATTACAGCAGGGCGTTTACGTACCTGATCAGGTCCTTTCAAAGAAACCAGACTGTTGTCATCGTATGCTTTTTTAGCCATATAATCATTCCTTAAAATTGAAATTTAAAAATACAAATTAAAGTATACCATAATCTGACGCAATTTACAATATTTATTTTAAACAATTTTTGCATAAGCCCTGCTATTGACATTTTTCACGTTTTAGTGTAGAATACAATTAAATAAAATATAGTGGAATATTATGCAAAATCAGGTTTTTCTTGGTTTACTCAGCCGAAAAACATCTTTGCATTTTGATAATATTACACAAAATTATACTTAATTTACTAAAATGTATTGCTTAATTTGCTTATTTATGGTATAATAAATAAAATACAGTTGTTGCATTTTCTGTTATTCATCAATATTTTCACAAGGATGGTTGAAATATGAAAAAGGTCAGCATTAAGCTTATAATCTCCGCCATAGCCGTAGTACTTGTAGTTCAGGGCGTTTTCGGTTTTATAGGTGTTTCGTCAGTGTTTGAAAAGAGTGAGGCGTCTGCATTGCTTTCAACGCAGAAATCCGCCGAACTTGCTTCATCATATATGTCATCACATATCAATGAGATGATGACAATTGCCTACGAAATGGGTTGCGCCAGCGACTATTCGACTGATTACGGTCTTAAGCACCTCGATAAGCAGATGAAGCTTGATATCAAACTCAGAAAGCGTGGCTTTGCATGGTACGACCTTGCTGATGAAGAGGGCGGAAGCGTATTCTATCCCGAAGAAAGAAATTACAAGGGTACAACGGCCTTTTTACAGACTTCAAAATCTGAAAATTATATTTCTCCTCCTGAAGTTACAGACACAGGCGATGTTGTAATTGGTTTTTATGCACCTTTATGGACAAGGGGTGTTGAAGATTCCGCACCTTACGGAATGGTTGGTCTTGGCATCTACGCTTCTTACATAAATGATGCGCTTGTTGGCATTACCGCTTCTGAAAACAGCACCGTATATATTGTTGATGAAAGCGGTTATACAATTTTTGATTCTTCCGGTCAGGTAATCACTGAACCTGTAAATATTGAAGAACTATCCTTTACCGATACAAAGCTTTCCGATCTTGCAGAGCTTCACAAGAAGATGCGAGAGGGTGAAACAGGCTCAGGCAAAGCTTACAGTGCTGACCTTTCAGCTGATTGCTTTGTGGGCTATGCTCCTATCGAAGGAACATCGTGGAATATCGTTGTGTTATCCCACGAAGATGATTTCATGGCAATATGCAGCGAACTGATGCAGATGGAAATTATCGCAACAATCGTTGGTCTTCTTCTTGCACTTGGTCTTGCAGTTTATCACGGTCTCAGAATCGGCTATGCAGTCAAGACCTGCACAAAGCGCATTGACGGTCTTATTGCCGGCGATATGGAATCCAAGGTTGTTGTTGTCAAGAATGCTGATGAAACAGCGGAACTTGCACGCTCGTTGTTCATACTCGTTGAAACTCTGAAATCACTTTCAAATGATACAATCAAGATGATGACTCAGATGGAAGGTGGAGATTTCAACCTCCCTGAAGATGCACAGTCCAGAGAATACAGCGGTTCTTTTGAAGAGCTTTATAACAGGACATACGGTCTCAGCGAAAAGATCAGCGACAGTCTCAGCGGTATTGATACCTCTGTTTCTGTTGTACGCGGAGGCGCAGAGAGAGTGTCCAACGGCGCACAGGTGTTCAATGACGGTTCAGTTGCCCAGCGTACTAATATCAGCGAGCTTTCAGGCTCTGTAAG
>JAZUSM010000088.1:0-15148 GCA_045606725.1 Oscillospiraceae bacterium
AGTTGTCAAAGTTAGCCTCGGCATTGTCGCCGTAGATATCGCCGAGGGTGTCCTGCATTGCAAGCTCCAAATGCTCTTGTGTGTAGTAATACTTGTCGAGGTAGCCTTCAAGCTGTTCAACACGGTCTTTGGAGGTAACAATATGCCTTATGCAAAGTGTAAGTGCAAAAGCAAGAATGAATATTATTATCAGGCTTGCTTTGCTGACTTTTGGCTTTTCTTTTTTCGGCATTTTAATTACCCCGCTTTTCTTTCAGCATTGCATCTCTTGAACCAAACAACAGCACAAGCTACACAAATAATCAACGACACAGCCGCCAATGTGTATCTCAATCCGTTAGTTATCTGCGGTGAGGAATAAAGAATAAAATCAGGTGCATTTGCAATTATATGTGCTGCAATTGCCACGTAGATTGAATTTGTCTTTTCGTATACTACACCAAAGATAAGTCCCATTATTATTCCGCCGATTACCAATGCAAATCCGCCTGCCATAATGTGCATTGCACCAAAAATTACAGCGCTCAGAATAATTGCTGTCCTGCTTGAAAATGAGCATTTCAGAGTATTCATCATTATTCCCCTGCACATTATTTCTTCGGTAACGGGTGCGGAAATAAGCAATGCCAAAATCATCATCGGAATACCGAAAGAGCCATAATATTCCACACCCTTATGTGTCATAGCTGTGCTGTTTGCAACTGGATTATATGTGAGCATTGCATAGCAGAATGAATATGCGAATGCGATTATACAAGGAAAAATATATTCTTTTACGCTTGCCTTATTTGCCTTCCATTCTTCCTTGATTTTTAGCTTCTTTGCTTTACAGATTATTGAAGCAATCAGAACAAAAAGCAGGTTTGAAATGCAGGTTACCATAAATACGTTATTGTTGATATATTCGTTGATAACACTATCGTCCTTTGTTCCTGTCGAAGCTATAAATACTGCTGTATAAGCTGTCCCAACAACAAATTGCAGAAAAACATTAGGCACAAGCCAGCCTATTGACTTGAATATATTTTTCATATAATCACTCTTTCAAACTATTACTCATATCTGAGCGCTTCAATCGGGTCAAGCTTTGCCGCACGGTTTGCAGGATAGAAGCCGAAGAACACGCCGATTGCCATTGAGAAAGTTACTGCAAGAAGAATTGCACCGATGGAAGGTGTTGCTGTTGCGTCCATAAGCAGACCAACAAGGTTACCGAGGAGAATACCCGACACGATACCGATTGCACCGCCGATAAGGCAGATGATTACAGACTCGATGATGAACTGTGTACGGATTGCGGAGTTAGGTGCGCCAAGTGCCTTTCTTACACCGATTTCACGGGTACGCTCTGTTACGGAAACGAGCATGATGTTCATTACGCCGATACCGCCTACTACGAGGGAAATACCTGCGATTACGGAAATTACCATAGAAACAAGTCCGAGGATTTCGCCCATCATTTCCATCTGCTGTTCAGCAGTTGCGTAGTAAACCTCGATACTATCGTTGTTGCGGTAGAAGCGGTTGTTCATATAGTCCTTTACTTCTTCGGCAAACTCTGTTGCGTTTACACCGTCCTTGATGTTGACATAGAAATAAAAGAAGCTAAGGTCACTATCGCCCTGAATTTCAGCCATTGTTGTGTAAGGAATATAAACTTCATTGTTCCAGTCCTCACCCATCATATTTACCATTGCACTCATCATGCCTGTAAGCTGGTATTCGTAAATACCTACAACGGTGAAATCATAGCTCTGGTTAAACATTTCTACGCTCAAGGTCTGACCGATTGCGTTATCAATACTTCCATAAAGCTTTATAGCCTGCTTGTCACTGATTACACAGACTTTACCACGCTTTGAAACGTCCTTGTCTGAAATATATCTGCCCTTTATTACGCCTGTCATACTCTGCTTGAGGTAACCAGGGCTGATGGAATATACTACCAGGTCAAGTTTTTCACGCTTGAATCTTGTTGTAGCGCTGTCCGTGCCGTAAATAAGTGACAAAGCATCAACATCGTCTGAAAAGCGTTCAGCAACGTTGTAAATCATATCCTCTGTCATAAGGTCACTTTGTGTATAGTAATCTCTTACAGGGTTTGGCTTGAGAGTAATCTGGAAACCGACAAGGTTTGCACCGCCCTGTGAGTCAAAGATGTCGTTAACGCTGTTTTCCATAATGCTGCCCATTGTGTTGATCATAATTACGGAACTGATACCGATGATGATACCAAGCATTGTCAGCAGGGCACGCATTTTGTTTGCTTTAAGCGAAGCAAGGGCAAGCTTTATGTTTTCGATAAAATTCATTCTGCTGCCTCCTTTGCTTCTTCAGGTTTATTTTTCAGCACGTCGCTTACGATGTTGCCGTCGGAAAGTGTGATAATTCTGTCTGTTTCTTCAGCAAGCTCAGGGTTATGTGTGATAAGCACGATTGTCTTTCCCTGCTCCTTGTGAAGCTTATGGAATATGTCCATTACAAGTCGTCCTGTCTTGGAGTCAAGAGCACCTGTAGGCTCGTCGGCAAGGATTATAGCAGGGTCATTAGCCATAGCTCGTGCGATGGCAATTCTCTGCTTCTGACCGCCTGAAAGTTCGTTTGGCATATGCTTTTCACGGTCGGACATTTCTACAATTTCAAGAAGCTCCTTTGCACGCTTTGTACGTTCCTTTGCAGGTACACCGGCATAAAGCATAGGAAGTTCAACATTTTTAAGCGCAGAGGTTCTTGCAATAAGATTGAATGTCTGGAATACGAAGCCGATTTTCTTGTTACGGATACCCGAAAGGTCAGCGTCCTCCAGTCTGGAAACGTCAATTCCGTCAAGAATATACTGTCCGCCTGTCTGTCTGTCAAGTGCGCCTACGATGTTCATAAGTGTGGATTTACCTGAACCTGACGCACCTACAATGGACACAAACTGTCCCTCAGGAACAACTATATCAAGTCCGTGGAGAATTTCAAGCTCGTTGGGAGTTCCCACATAGAAGCTCTTGACAATTCCCCTCATATCAATTATTGGTCTGCTCATTCTGCCACCTGCTCTGTTTCAGCTGTTTCTTCCTCTGCACTTTCATTTATCATAACCATATCGCCGTCTGAAATCATTATTGTGTTTGTAAGCACATACATACCCTCTGAAATCTCATCTGAAATAATTTCAATTTCGTAGTCTGTTTCAAGACCGATTTCAACGATTACAAGCTTAGCGTGGTAAACGCCGTTCTCGTCCTTTACAGCAACATAAACCGCATCATTTCCATCATCGTCTGTTGTAAGTGCATCATATGTAATTGTGAGAGCATTTTCACGCTTGTCACTTGTAATAGCTACCTTTGCATTCATACCAACAAGGATTTTACCATCCTCTCCGTCGATGTCAGTTTCAATTGCATAAGTTGTTCCTGTGTTTCCAGGAATACCTGTCGGAGCAACGCTTGAAACCTTACCGTCATACTTTACACCTGAAACAGCGTCACACTTTACTGTTGCAGACATACCCTCTGCAACATAAGGAATATCATACTCGCCTACGCTTGCGGAAATCATAAGATTGGAAAGATCCTCAATAACAAACATTGCACCGTTTGCCATTACACCCTCTTCTGCATTTACTGCTGTTACAATTCCGTCACAAGGTGCAACAATTACTGCATAGTCAAGCTTTTCCTTGAGATTTTCAAGAATAATAACCTGAGGGTCATTGAGTCCTGAAAGTGTTCTCTGCTGTTCAGCAGCTTTTTTCAATGCCGCAAGGTCAGCTTCTGCCTGCTGAACTGCAAGGTCATAGCTTTTCTTTGCCTGTTCAAGAGCTTCCTCAGCGTTCTTTACTGCAATGCTGTAGTTTTCCTCTGTAGTTGCGTTTGATTTTTCTGTCTTTCCATAAGCCTTTACAGCATTATCATAAGCGGTCTTTGCATTGTTCATTGCAGCTTCTGCACTGTCACGTGCGTTTTCAAGTCCCTCAATTGCATTGTCGTACTGAACCTGTGTTGAATCTATCTGCTGCTTAACCTTATCTCTGTCGTATTTTGCTTCCATTTCCGCAAGCTCAGCCTGTGCAGCAGCAAATTCTTCCGTAACTTCATCGGACTTGCCTGCTGCATATTCAGGAGAATATACCGAAAGCATTGACTTTTCAGACTTTGCAGCATCATATCTGATTCTCGCATTTTCAAGTTCAACAATATGCTCCGTTGTTCTGATAATCTCATAACGTTCCTTAAGTTCTTCAAGATTATTATAAATCTGTTTTATTGTTGCCGGATGATTTTCAGGATTAAGCTCAGCAACAGCTCTGTTGTAAGCTTCAACGCTCTTGTCGTACGCATCCTTAGCACTCTTCACCTGGCTGTCAGCACTGTCAAGAGCGTTTGGAATTGTAGAATCAAGACCAAGCATTTCATCTCTCTTTGCGTTTTCAAGTGCCTTTTCAGCCTGAGTAACAGCCTTTTCCGCAGTCATTACAGCAGCATTTTCACCTTTTTCATATGCCTCAAGAGCATCAAGATACTTTTCTTCAGCTGAAGAAACGCTGTATTCCTCGCTTACTCCACTGTTATCTACTGTAGTCTGCTGCTGAAGAATCTGCTGCTGAAGGTCTTCTGTGCTTATTGTACAGAGAATATCACCCTTCTTTACTGCATCACCGACAGAAACATTGATTTTTTCAACAGGATAATTCAGCTTTGAATATACCTTTTTCACGTCAGCACTCTTTACTGTGCCGCTTACGGAAATCTGATTTTCAATAGTTTTCTTCTGAATTCTGATTGTATCTGCGTATGAAACTGTGGAAGCGGAGCTTCCGAGGGCTGCGATTGCAACACCGATTGCGGCAACACCTGCGATTATTGAAACGGGAATGATTATTTTTTTTGCTTTCATAAGTATATTCCTTTCTGCTCTTGTTTTGATAATATACAACATATAATATCATATATTTTTCACTATGTCAAGTGTTTCACCACTGTATTAAGTAGCTAATACAAGTATACAACGATTATATCCAAAAGTCAATTGTAACTTTGCTACAAATACAACATAGTTTTCGGTGCACACTTATTACTTTTGCACAAACAAAAAACGGTGCAGATTTCTCTGCACCGCCATAAAATTTTTTATGCTTCCCAACTGTTGAGGTAAGCTTCCTGAATATCGGTAAGCTTATCAATTTCCATGCCCCAGAAACGGATTTTTCTTTCAGCAACTTCGTTATCGATATACTTAGGAACGTCGATAACCTTTTCGGTAAATGTACCCTTGTTCTTTACAAGGTGAAGTGCAGAAAGAGCCTGAATTGCAAAGGACATATCCATAATTTCAGCAGGGTGACCATCACCTGCCGCAAGATTGACAAGTCTTCCTTCGGCAATAACATAAATCCACTTGCCGTTTTCAAGCTTATAGCCCTGAATGTTGTTTCGTGCTGTCTTTGTTTCAACTGCAATCTTCTTGAGAGTTGCAACATCAACCTCTACGTCGAAGTGACCTGCGTTACAGCAGATAGCACCGTCCTTCATCACCTTGAAGCTCTCCTCGGTAATTACGTCACGGCAGCCTGTTACTGTTACAAAGAAATCGCCCACCTTTGCAGCCTCTGTCATCTTCATGACCTTGAAGCCGTCCATAACCGCTTCCATAGCCTTGATAGGGTCAATTTCGGTTACAATAACCTCTGCGCCAAGTCCCTTAGCACGCATTGCAACGCCCTTACCACACCAGCCATAGCCTGCAACAACAACATTCTTGCCAGCAACAATAAGGTTTGTTGTACGATTGATACCGTCCCAAACAGACTGACCTGTACCGTAACGGTTGTCAAAAAGATGCTTGCAGTCAGCATTGTTTACCAGCACCATAGGGAACTTCAGTTTGTCCTCCTTAGCCATTGCAATAAGGCGGATAATGCCTGTTGTTGTTTCCTCACAGCCGCCGATTACATCAGCAATCTTTTCAGGATACTCATTATGAATAAGATTAACAAGGTCACCGCCGTCGTCGATGATGATGTTAGGACCTGCTTCGATTACCTTTGATGTATGTCTGTGGTAGTCCTCCTCAGTTGCATCGTACCATGCAAAAACATTCAGCCCGCCATGAACGAGTGCAGCCGCAACGTCGTCCTGAGTAGAAAGAGGATTGCTGCCTGTGATGTACATTTCAGCACCACCTGCTGCAAGCACACGGCAAAGGTAAGCTGTCTTGGCTTCAAGGTGCACAGAAAGTGCAACCTTTATTCCTGCAAAAGGCTTTGTCGCTGAAAATTCTTCTTCAATACTGCGGAGAAGCGGCATATTTGCCTTTACCCACTGAATTTTGGTTTCGCCGCTTTCCCAAAGGTTTACATCTCTGATTTCACTTATCATATCAATATTCCTTTCTGACCGTCAGGTCCAGTAGTTTTGCTTCAACATATCCGCAAAGCGCCATAGGCTCAGCAATAATCTGTGCACCACGCACGCCTGCGCTTACTGCAATTTCATCAAAAAGCTCAGCTGTTTCATCAAAGAATGTAGGGAATTTTTTCTTCATTCCTACAGGTGAACAACCGCCTCTTATATAGCCTGTCACACCAAGCAGGTCCTTGACATGTAGCATTTCACATTTCTTGTCCCCTGCCGCTTTTGCAGCTTTTTTCAGGTCAAGCTCCTCATTTACGGGGATACAACAGACAAAGTAACCTGTTTTGTCGCCTTTCAGCACCAGCGTCTTGAACACCTGCTCCGGAGGCTGACCAAGCTGTTCGGCAACGTGCATACCCGACAAATCATTTTCGTCCACCTCATATTCAGAAGTACGGAACGGTATTTTCGCCGCCTCAAGCAGACGCATAGCATTTGTCTTGTTCATTACTCATTTTCCTCTTCAATTCCGTAATGCTCGTAATAAGCCTGACCCTTTTTGCTGGATTCCTGAATTGCCACAAGAGTCATCTCATCGCCGCGCTTTGAAACAACGTATTCCATATACTTGTCTGAAACAGGCTCATCGTTTTCGTCAAGGGTAAGCCATGCAGGTGTCGGAGAAACGTAGCCGACAAGTAAGGTGTATCTTTCACCCACACGGGTAATTTCCTCAACATACGGAGAGTAGGTAAAGAATTTCGGATTTGAAGGAACACGGTATGATTTGATTGTTTCATCATAATAGAACTGGATATCAGCGCCGAGAACAGACTGATGCTCAACGCTCAGACCAGTACCGAAAAGTCTTGTGCAGTGCTGCTCAACATCAACCTCAGGTACTACAATCATATCAAACTCGGTTTCATATTTGGACTTGTCCTCATAGAGAATAATATCCCATAAAGCCGTAGTAATCATTGTATCGCTCCTGAGCTTGATTGTCTGGTTGAACGGTGCAGGGTCGCAGATTACAATCGGGTACACGAACTTTGCAAATTCGTTTTTCTGCTGGGTATTATCAGCAAAAGCCTTTACCTTGTCAACTGCAAAATTTACCGTTGCCACAAGGCCTACGATTGCAAGCACTGTAACAACCATACCGAAAAGCATATAAAGCTTTCTGCGGAAGCCCTCAGGATTGCTAACAGGCATTTCAGGCTCAACAGGTGCTTCCGTAAGCTCGGAAAGTTCCTCACGGTTTTCGTCAAGAGCCTCATCAAACATTCGCTTGATATTGTCGATAGACTCCTTGTCCTGCTTTTTCTTCGGCTTATCAGCAGCTTCGTCAGCCTGTTTTTTCTTTGCGGAAGCTTTTTTCTTCTTTTTCTTGCTTTGATTATTCTTCACGTAGTTGTCGTAGTCAAAAAAGTCCTTTTTTTCTTCACTCATAACCTTTTCCTCATTAATCAACGGATTTGTCCGTTTCCGTCGATAAGATATTTCATTGAAGTAAGCTCACGGAGTCCCATAGGGCCTCTTGCGTGAAGCTTCTGTGTAGAGATACCGATTTCTGCACCGAAACCGAACATACCGCCGTCTGTAAAACGTGTAGAAACATTCACATATACAGCTGCCGCGTCAATCTCATTTCTGAAACGGTCAGCATTGGAAAGGCTGTTTGTCACGATACATTCGCTGTGGCCTGTTGTATACTTGTTGATATGGTCGATTGCTTCGTCTATATCGGAAACAACCTTCACGGAAATTATGTAGTTGAGGAACTCTGTTGCGTAATCCTCCTCAGTTGCGGGAACAACACAATCACCGAGAATTGCCGCAGTTTTTTCACAGCCGCGGATTTCAACGTTGTGACCGTCAAGGCGAGCCTTGATTGCAGGGAGAGCCTTCTCAGCGATGTTCTCGTGAACAAGCAGGGACTCGATTGCGTTACAAACGGACGGACGCTGTGTCTTGCCGTTGTCAACGATATTCACAGCCATTTCGATATCAGCTGTTTCGTCAACGAAAACGTGGCAGTTGCCTACGCCTGTTTCAATAACAGGTACAGTTGCGTTTTCCTTTACCGCACGGATAAGTCCTCCGCCGCCACGTGGGATAAGCACGTCAAGGTAGTTACTGCACTTCATCATCTGTGTGGTAACTTCTCTTGTTGTGTCGTCCACAAACTGAACAGCATCCTCAGGCAGACCTACCTCAGCAATTGCACCTCGCATTATTTCGCAGAGGCACTTGTTGGAGTTGTAAGCCTCCTTACCGCCACGGAGAATTACCACGTTGCCTGTTTTAAGGCAGAGAACAGCGGCATCAACCGTAACGTTAGGACGTGACTCATAAATAATTCCGATTACCCCGAGAGGCACACGGATTTTTGTAATTCTCATACCGTTAGGACGTACAGAACCGCTGTCTGTTGTGCCAACAGGATCGTCAAGCTTGATGACGTTGCCGATATCGTCAGCAATAGCTTTCACACGGTCTTCTGTAAGGCGGAGTCTGTCCTGCATTACAACGGAAACACCGTTTTCGTCAGCCTTTTCGATATCAATTGCGTTAGCCGCAATGATTTTGTCAGTGTTATCGCAAAGCGCCTTTGCAATTGCTGCAAGAGCCTTGTTCTTCAGTTCTGTAGAAGCACAGCGCAGAGCCTTTTCCGAAGCCTTTGCCTTTGCGCCGAGAGTTTCAATATAGTTCATAACGCACCTCCGTCACTTACTTGTAAAAATCGTACCAACATCTTTTCCGTCAAAAAGGTCATAAAGAACCGACGGATTTCTGCCGTTGAGAATAGCCATATCAATTCCTGCACCCATTGCAATTTCAGCGGCGTGGATTTTTGTAATCATACCGCCTGTACCAAGACCTGAGCCTGCACCGCCTGCAAGGCCGCGTATATCATCTGTGATTTCATTTACAACGGGGATAAGCTTGGCGTCGGGGTTATCCTTAGGATTGCCGTCAAAAAGTCCGTCGATGTCGGAAAGGATAACCAGCATATCCGAGTGGCTCATGATTGCAACAAGAGCCGCAAGGCTGTCGTTTTCGCCCAATTCAAGCTCCAGCTCATCAATTGCAACCGTGTCGTCTTCGTTTACGACAGGAATAACATTATGGCAGATAAGCTTTTCAAAGGTATTTTCAACGTTATTCTTACGAGGTGTATCAATTATGTACTTAGTAAGAAGAATCTGCGCAACGTTAAGATTATACTCACCGAAAAGCTTGTCATAGATGTACATCAGCTCACACTGACCAACAGCCGCGCAAGCCTGTTTCATAGGAGTATCCTTAGGACGTTCAGAGAGTCCCATCTTTGACATACCCAATCCGATAGCACCTGACGAAACAAGAACAATTTCCTTGCCGCTGTTCTGCAGATCGGCAAGTACCTTTACAAATCGCTCCATACGGCGAATATTGAGTCTGCCTGTTTTATGAGTAAGGGTTGACGTGCCAACCTTGATTACAATTCTTTTTTTATCGTCTATATTGAACATAATACGTTTCTCTTTTCATTTATTAGTTTACAGTGTTTATAGGGTTACCCTCAATGAAAGCCTTGATATTTTCAGCAGCAATCTTCACAAGTCGTTCCCTTGTTTCAAGGGGTGCCCATGCAATGTGAGGGGTGATAATACAGTTCTTTGCACCGATAAGCGGACAGTCAGCAGACATAGGCTCCTGACAGAGAACGTCCAGTGCCGCACCAGCAATTTTTCCGCTGTTGAGTGCATCTGCAAGGTCCTGTTCATTTACAACGGGGCCGCGGCTTGTATTGATTATCACACATGATGGCTTGCAGTAGGAAAGAGTTTCCTTATTGATAAGGCCCATTGTTTCCTCGGTAAGGGGACAATGCGCTGTAATCACATCAGCCTCACTGAAAATTTCTTTCAGTCCAACGAACTTTACAGAGCCATCCTGCTTTGCGGTACGGGTGTTGACAATGACATTCATATTGAAAGCCTGCGCAATATGGGCAACCTTACGCCCGATTGAGCCGTAGCCGATAATACCGATAGTCTTGCCTGCAAGCTCCTGAATTGGGTACAGGAAATCCGAGAAGGTTTCCGACTTGATCCAGCCGCCGTTTTGAACAAACTTGTTGTACGCGGAGGTACGGCTTGCAAAGTGAAGAATAAACGAGAAAACAAGCTGAGCAACCGCCGCTGTTGAATAAGCGGGAACGTTGCAGACGGTTATTCCAAGCTCGTTGCAGGTTTTGATGTCAACATTATTGTAGCCTGTTGCACACAAACCTATGTATTTCAGATTAGGGCATGCACGAAGCACATCTGCTGTAAAAGGTGTCTTGTTGCAGAGCACGATTTCAGCGTCGCCCACATTCTCCACAATTTTATCAACGGGAGTAAGCGGAAATTCCCTTACCTCACCAAGTTTATATATGTCTTCAAAGGACACATCGCCCCTTGACACGGTTTTCGCTTCAAGAACAGCAATTTTCATTATGCCTTGACCTCTTCCTTTTCCTCAGCTTCAAGTTCGGAAGTACAGTGAGGACAGCGTGTTGCTTCAATTGCAATTTCGGAAGTACAGAATGGGCACTTCTTTGTTGTTGGAGCCTTTGGTTCTTCAGGCTTCTTAACAAGCTTGGAAGCGGAATTTGCTGTCTTTACGATAAGGAAAAGAACAAATGCAACGATAAGGAAGTTAATTACAGCTGTGATGAATGCACCGTATTTGATTGCAACACTTTCAACTGTACCGTCTTCAAGAGTCTTCTTACCGATTTCGATAGCAAGCTGGCTGAAGTCCTTCTTGAAGATGATGCCGATAATCGGGGAAATGAGGTCGTTTACCACAGAGTCGATGATAGCCTTGAAAGCAGCACCGATAATAACACCGACAGCCATATCAAGGACGTTGCCTCTCATTGCAAATTCCTTGAATTCATTAAAAAACTTTTTCATTATAATACTCTCCCTTTAATTTTACTTTCTGCGGAAACACTTATCCACATTAACCCATACATTATAGCACGTTTTTCAATTCTTTTCAATAGTTTTCGGCAACAAAGTTGATTTAGGAACAGCCATATGCTATAATTGAAACGAAAAGGAGCTGATACAATGTCCGTTACAATCCGTCCCGTTACATTAAATGATACGGAAGAATTGTTGGAAATCTACAGACCGTATGTAACTGAAACGGCAATAACATTTGAGTATGACGTACCGACTGCTGATGAATTCAGAGGACGTATTGAAAGCATACTTGCCAAATATCCATACATTGCCGCTGTAAAAAACGATGAAATTATCGGCTATGCTTATGCAGGCGTGTTCAAGACCCGTGCCGCTTATGCCTATAATGTTGAGGTTACGATTTACATAAAAAAGGAACACCGCCGAAGCGGTGTGGGAAAACTTCTGTACACCGAGCTTGAACGCTTGCTGAAAAAACAGGGCATCACAAATCTTTATGCGTGCATAGCCTGCACCGAAACCGAGGACGAATTTCTTACCAATGACAGTGTAAAATTCCACGAGCGTATGGGCTACCGACTTATCGGCACGTTTAAGAAATGCGGTTACAAATACAACCGTTGGTACGATATGGTATGGATGGAGAAAATTGTTGGTGAACACTTGGCAAAACAGCCTGAAATTATAAAATTTGCTGACTTGAAGGAGGATAATTATGAATTGCAAGGTTGAAAACGGTATGCTGATTATGGACATTGACGGGAAAAGTTATTCCTTTGAAGCACACGCTGAAGCTCCCCGTCCATCACTTCTGGGTCGGGGATTAAGCGCAGGCGGCAGACATTGGTCAAGCCGTGACCCTGAGGTGAAAATTGAGAAGCATACAAGTATTCAGGATATTGCTCTCGGCGAGGATATGGTTGCGTGGTATGTGCAGGAGTTTGCTCCTAATGGTGAGGATTACAAGCTTACCAAAAACGCACAGATTTACCTCGGCTGTCTGAGCACGGGCGAGCAAAGGCTGATATACAAGGGCGAGTGCTACGGCGACTTATGCTTTGACGGCACAGACCTCTACATCAATACAGGAAACAAGGTTGCCGTGATAGATACCGTTACGGGTGAAAGCAAGGTTCTTTTCAAGCACTCAGGAATAAAGAAAAACGGTATTAATCTGCGCATTACAGAGAAAAGAATTTTCTTTATCCACTGGACTCACAACGAAACCTATTTTATGTGGTATGACCGAGAAAATGACAAGGTTGTAAATCCGCATATTGATATCGGGCGTCACTACTTTCTCAATGATGAAACTGTAATTTATCAGTCGCTTTACCACACCTGGGTTCTTGACACGAACACCGCCAAGAAAAAGAGATTTTTCTCTGCCAAGCTTCACAAGGCGGCTTTGAAGCTTGTATGTAATTTCGGCGGGCTTCCTGTTGATAAGTATAGCGAATGTTTTGTAATAAAAATGACAGCCTGTGAAAACGAACGGATTTACTGCTGCTGCTACTCTACATACCATTCTCAGTTTCCAGAACACATTCACAACGCTAACGCTAATGTTGCGGAGTCATTCAGCAAAAATCTCCCTTGGAGTTTTTATCTTGAAATTTCATGCAAAGCAGACGGTACGGATATGCGTATGGAAGTTACAAAAGAGGATATAGAAATAACTGTTGATGATGATGTGGATTTAATTCGCTGGAAAGCCGCACCACACGGCAATCATTAATCTGCATAAAAAAATCGGGAAACTTTTTTACCAAACGTAGAATGCCCGTTATAAAGTGTGCTTTACGGCTTGAAAAGGAATTTCCGTTACTGTATAATATTAGTGAAATTTTATCGAAAGGACTTTTACAATGAAGAAAAAATTACTTGCAATTGCACTTGCCGCTTTTATGGCAATTTCAGTTACAGCCTGCTCTGATGGCGGTGCTGAAACAGAAACAACAACCGAAGCTACAACCACAACTGAAGCTACAACCGCCGCTGAGCCTGAGGACTTGCTCCCTGAGGGTGCAGGCTTCAAGGTTGACGGTACAAAGCTTCTTGACGCTAACGGAAACGAGTTCGTAATTCGTGGCATCAATCACCCACACGCATGGTTCAAGTCGGAGCTTGAAACCGCTTATGACGCTATTGCCGCAACAGGCTCAAACAGCATAAGAATTGTTCTGGGCAGCGGTGTTCAGTACGGCAAGACTAATATGAAAGAGCTTGAACGTGTTATCAACAACGCTAAGGAACGTGACATGATTGCGGTTGTTGAGGTGCACTGCATCACAGGAAGTGACAGCATTGATGACCTTATGAAAGTTACTGATTTCTGGATTGAAATGAAGGACGTACTTGCAGGAACAGAGGCTTACTGCATTCTCAACATTGCCAACGAATGGGTCGGCAAGTGGGACAGCGCAATCTGGCGTGACGGTTACACACAGGCTATTCCGAAAATCCGTGAGGCAGGAATAAAGAACACGATTATGGTTGACTCAGCAGGCTGGGGACAGTACGCAAAGTGCGTGCAGGACTACGGCATGGAGGTTTTCGAGTCTGACCCTGACAAAAACACAATGTTCTCCGTTCACATGTACGGTGCGTCAGGCAAGAACAGCGACACAATTGAAGCTGCAATCAAGGGTGCAACCGACCAGGGACTCTGCATTATCGTTGGTGAGTTTGGTTACAAGCACTCTGACGGCGATGTTGACGAAGCTTACATTATGCAGTACTGCACCGACAACAATATCGGTTACATGGGTTGGAGCTGGAAAGGCAACGGCGGCGGTGTTGAATATCTTGATATTGCCAACGAATGGGACGGTTCCGTGCTTTCTCCTGACTGGGGCGAAAATCTTATCAACGGCGCAACGGGTATAAAGGCAACTTCTGAGATTTGCTCTATTTTTGAGGATGCGGCGTAAATACATAAAATTAAGGGTACCGAAATGGTACCCTTTTTATTTTATTCACTTGCTTACTCCATGACAGGAGGCTCAATTCCCATCTGTTCGTAAAGATATTCAAGCTGATATGTAAGGTCGTCAATCTGCTGCTGATATGCGGCTTCCTTTTCTGCTTCGGCTTTCTGAATTTTCTTCTCAGCGGAAAGTCTGATACCGAAGCCTGCAGTTACAATTACAGCAAATGCTGTAAGGGCAATTGTTACAGGAGTGAAATAGCCCTTGCTTTCAGGCTTTTCGTCGATAAGTGCCTTGAATCCTGACTCACGGAGTGCTTTTCTGATTGCAATTGAAAGCGGTACGGCAATTATTACAGCCAGCACACCATTTATGCATGAGGTTACAGCTTTTTCAACCATAACGGTTGTTGCCGTTTCAACGGGATTGCCGAGAATAAGCTGTTCAATAAAAGACTTGCCGAGATAAAGAACAATATATGTAACCTGACCGCAGATTGCGGCAACAAGAGTTCTTTTAAACTCACTTTTAATTCCTGTACGGTTTATCTTGCCTGCAACCCAACCCATAGAAAACTTTGAAAAAAATGTATAAGGTGCTGACAACACATAAGCCGGATTGAACAAGTCATAAAGCGCACCGCCTATACCTGAGGAAAGGCCGCCATTGATTCCACCGAAAAGCAGGCCTGCCAGCAGACACATTGAATTTCCGAGATGTACACGGGCATCATTGTTAAGACGTATTTCCATAAAGTTGCCGATATAAACAAGCGCCGCCATAAGTCCAACGGCTACTATACGGTATAAATTCTGACGTTTTTTTGCTGTTGCGGTCATAATAAGGACTCCCTTTCGTTTGGTATGTCTGTATTATACTCCCCTGTCAGACATTCGGCAAACTT
>JAZUSM010000089.1:0-13201 GCA_045606725.1 Oscillospiraceae bacterium
CGGAACCTGTATCCGTGACTATATCCACGTTACTGACCTTGCACAGGCTCACATTCTTGCTGTGCAGTACCTCAACAACGGCGGTGAAAGTGACATTTTCAACCTCGGCAACGGCGTAGGCTACTCCGTTCGTGAGGTAATCGAAACTGCGAGAAAGGTTACAGGACACCCGATTCCTGCAACAGAAACACCAAGACGTGCAGGCGACCCTGCAAGACTTGTTGCGTCCAGCGAAAAGGCGAAGAAAATCCTCGGCTGGAAGCCTGTTCACGACAGCCTTGAAGAAATCATTGCAAGTGCATGGAACTGGCACAAGAATCACCCTGACGGATACGCTGAAAAGTAAAAAACTCCGCTTCATCAGATTAGATGAAGCGGAGTTCTGTTTTTTCTTTTTGGTTTTACGCAGACCTGAGAACGGCATATGTATACACAGCAGGAAGTGCTGCAATAAGAAGGTCGCCGATTGTAAAAGTTCTGTAGACGATTGAGATGATAAGGGAAAGGCCACAGATGATTGTCATTGCAACTCCGTAAGCGAACGCTCTGCGGTGTGCAGTCTGACTGCCGTCGAAGCCGTAAAAAGCCATTACGCCAAAGCCGCCGCAAAGTACTGCTGCGCTAAGCACGTTACCGATAAAGCCCATAAATGTGCCTTGTGCGATAAATGTAAACAGAGCAAGGTCAACTATCAGTCCGTGGCTTGTAAAAAGGCCCTTTAAACTGAAAATAAGGGCAGCGATGGAAATGATTGCGGAGAGGGCAGAACACGCGGTTACAACTTTTTTCATGGTCAACATTCCTTTCAAAAATTAATTTATCTCAGGTAAAACGCTTTCCGACTCTGCAGCGGCAGAAAACATTTCCCTTATTCAATACGAGATAACATCTCACATTGAATAAGAGCTTGACCGTGGTCAAGTTTTACTTCGATATAAAACAAAACGCCGAGACTATTGCCTCGACGAATTTCACATTTGTAAGAGCTGCAAACTCTGAATTAAAATGGAGCGGATTACGGGGCTCGAACCCGCTACCTCCACCTTGGCAAGGTGGCGCTCTACCAGATGAGCTAAATCCGCATAAATGGAGCGACATTGAAAAGTGCCGCATTACTGTACTTTGAGATAAACCACGTTTGGAACAAACTGCGTTTATTTTGGTGCCTCCGGACGGAATCGAACCATCGACACGGGGATTTTCAGTCCCCTGCTCTACCGACTGAGCTACAGAGGCAACTTCGCGGTACAGCTACCATATATAATTCCTCGAAGGAATTGTGGCGACCTGGATGGGACTCGAACCCACGACCTCCGCCGTGACAGGGCGGCGTTCTAACCAGCTGAACTACCAGGCCAGAATGGTGGGAACAATAGGGCTCGAACCTATGACCCCCTGCTTGTAAGGCAGGTGCTCTCCCAGCTGAGCTATGCTCCCATTCTGTCATCGCATCAACTCTTGTTGACCGGCGACTTAATTATATTACACCAAAACGACACAAAAGTCAAGTGGTTTTTTCAAAAATTCCGTACATTCGGCACTTTGCACAACGCAATACATAATCACAGTTGATTATTACTGCAAAATACATCAAAAAATGCGGAATATTACCATAAAAGATAATATTCCGCATAAATTCAGATGTTGCAGTACCTGTCAAAATAGCAGATGATTTTTGTGTAAACACCCTTTTTGGCATTACCGCAGATTTCCACGGCGGAAATCTCACAGTCTGCCCCGTCAGAAAAGACAAATCTGTCGCGAAGCTCCTCGCCGCTATAACCGAGATAGGACGCAAACCTTGCCTTGCAGCCTCGCTCGGTAAAATTCAGCTTGTATTGCAATCCGAGGTGGTCAAGGGCAACAAACTGCCTGTCGAAAGCAATATATCTGCGCCGCACGATACCTCGTTCCTCCGCAAATCCGTCGCCGTAATAATAGCTGTAGGTGTCGTTTACGTCCTTCATGTAATAATCGCTGACCATTCTGGAATAGTCGCCCGTGATACCCTCCTCGAAGATTTTTTCAGGGGTGACCACAAGAGGATTGTCAGCAGGTGCAAGCCTTATCTCATTCGGTGCACCTATATAGGGGTAATCCTCATAAAGAGTAAGACCCATACAGATGATAGCCGTCCACTGACTGTCATGCTCCTTTACATATATGTAACGCACGGTTGTATCGTCACTTTGCCATGTCACATTCGGGATTGTCATATGCTCGCTCATAAGCTTGTTCAGGGAAATCACCGTCAGCGTGCCAGGCTCGATTTCATTCTGCGCAAGCATTGATGCAAACCCTCTTGAAGTAATTTTCAGCAGACTTCTTCCGCCGCTTTTTACAGCAGAAAAAGTGTCCATTATTCCGCTGTGAACAAGCTTTTCTCCGACTGTAAAATCAATCTTTACAATGTCACTTTCCGCACATTCCGTTTCAGCAGTAACCGTCAGACTGCTGTACGGCGTGTACCTTTCACGAACACACCTGAATGCTGCAATTCTGTCGGTTTCAAGGGTTGTTCCGTCCTTGAAGTACAATTTCAGCAGTACGTTCACGCTGTCACCGCCTTTTCGGAAACTGCTCCCTCACAAGCAAACTCAACCGCTACCGTTTCCGATTTTCCGCTTCTGCCCTTGCAGGTGTAGGAAATGAGAACAACTTCCGCAAAGGTCATTCCGCCATATTCAAGCACAGCCGTACTGCCGCTTGTAAGCATCGCATCAAGCAGGTGCGCGCAAGGATTTTCCGACGTGCCCGAAAAAGAAATACGTGCCGTCTTACCTCCGCCGTTATGCAAAGCGACATCACCGTTACTGAGGACAGTTTCGCCGACAGCGGCATTTCGTGCAAAGGAGTATTCCTCTACAAAAATTTTCACGCCGCCGAATTCTGCACAGTATTTATCAGCCGCAAATTCCATAACCGCACCTCTTTACATCAAAAAATATTTCGCAGTAAACCCTGTCGGTTTTTGCTTCGTACTGCACCTCGGAAATCTCTGCTCCGAAAATTTCCTCACCGCAGTTCAGCACCGCAGGAACAACGACGTTTTCAGCGCAATTCTGCACCTCACTGCCGTCTGACCCGAACGCCTGCACCGTAACCCTTACCTGTACGGAAACGTCTGCCGAACCGCCGTGAAGCCTTTCAAAGCTGATTTTTCTCACGCCCGCATAAGCTGAAACTGACTTATCTGCCCTGTTGTAACCTGCAATCCGGCAGTATTCACGCTCACAGGCAATTCCTGCCGAATTTACTGCACTGATTATGTTGTCGAGAATATTCTGCATAGAACAAGCTCACCTCATTCTGATAAAAATAAAGCTGTCGTCACGGATTACACCTGCACATGCCGCCTCGTACTCCCTGAGAAGCTGACGAGCGCAGTCAAGACGTGCTGAGTAATCCTGCTCCTGAGGAACAGCACCCGTCCTTGTCAGCGCAAGACGTTCTCTTGCCGCCTTTATTTCAAGAGTACAGCAAAGCGCCTCCGCCGCCGCAAGGTAATAAACCGCAGTGCAATCACATTCCTCGTCGCATACAATACGATTTCCCGTGCGCCTTGCTGCAATTGTCACAACAGGAAGAAATTCATCAGCGTCAGCCTCGTTGTAAAAAAGCTTGAACAGTGCAAACACCTTTTCAATTTCAAGAGTCACAGATTTTCCTCCTTACATTTTGTATTCGTCACAGTTTTTCACGATACCTGCCGCTGAAAAATTCCTGCAAAGCTGTTCAAGCTCATCATCGCCGAGAGCGTCCTTTATGCAGTCGAAAAGCTTTTTAGCAGTTCCGTCAGGATTTCTCAGCATAAGAGCACGGTTTATCACAGCTTCCTTTTCTGTTCTTGAAAAAGCAGGTGCTTCAGGCTTGCCGAAGCTTTTTGTCACGCCTGCACAAAGTTGTGCAGGAACAGCAACAAAGCTCCATTCGTAAGCATCGGAAATGTCCTCAAGAGTGAAGAAACAGCGCTTCCCGTCGTATTTTCTGCCCTTGACGTGACGGCAAGGCTTTACCCTTCTGTCAGCACCGCATACCGAGCAAATCTGCTTCTCAGCGCTACAGGACACGGAAACTTCTTTCTTGATGCCGCCGTCAATCTCGCGGATAAGGTCAGCATTCGAGTCAGTCCTGACCATGTAAGCATATCCCTTGAGGTACGCATATTTCTCACCGAGGGAATTGCATCTCTCCTCCTCAACAACCTCCGTCAGAAAAATTCTGGCAGTCTGGTTTTCGCCCTTTGGATTGTGGTCAAAAATACCCGTTACACCGATGAATTTTTCCGCAAGCTCATCAAGTGACTTGCGGGAAAAGCGTTCATTGTCACGGTCAATCTCGTTGTCACAAAGGGTCACGGGAAAGATGTAAACCTCCTCAGCGGAAAGCTCCTTGCGGGTGAATTTGTTGAGATTATCAAGTAAAGTTTTTTCATCCATTGGTTTAATCAAATCCTTTCGTAAATTGTAATTTAACGAGGCATTGTGGAAATCTATTGAGGGAGACCATTTTGAAAAAGGGTCATCCCTCAAACTCCCTCCCTAAAACTTTCAATGTAATTTTCCATATAGGGCTATAGCCCTATATGGAAAATTAGACTAAAAGTCTTTGGAAAGGGGTCTGGGGAATAACCTTTCCTCAGAAAGGTTTTCCCCAGTGGGTCTCCATAATCTCTCCGTCAAATTACAATTTATCGTTTCACGTTTCCTGCCCAGAAACCGCCCTCGTCGCTTCGGAAGAACGGACTTGTCACAAAATACCTCATATCGTCCATAGCGTGGTCGTTTTCCTTGATGGGAACATCACCGCTGCGGCTTTCGTCCCAGCGATACAAGGTAAACTCCCGCAGAATGTCCGTACAGTTTTCACTGAACATAAGCCTGCCGTCCCTTAAAGCGTCTGAACAGCGCCTTATGCCCGACAGCACGTCATTCTGTGCCTTTGTAACGGGGAACTCGCCGTGACGACGGATACATTCAATAAAAGATGCCGCCGACGGGTCAACAATAACTCCCTCGACCCGCCTGTCACCTATAAGCTTACGAAGCCCCTCGTAATGTTCCTCGTCAGTCCTTGACATGCCCTCCCGTTTTGAACTGTAATAATACTCGGCAATTCTGTACCACACTCCGTCATTCCTGCCCCATAAACCAAACGATGACGGATTGACCGTTCCGTAATCGCAGGAAACAACGTATTTCTCAAAGCTGTCGGGAAGCTTGCGCACGACGTACTTTTCCTCCGAGAACAACGGGTACACCAGACCTTCTGCCGCTACCCATTTTCCCAACACGAACCTGTCGTAGAACGTGCCCGAATAAAGCCGCTTGTATCTCTCACGGACTTCCTCCGAAAGCGACGGATTGTCGTCCATTGTGAAATGCAGATACAGCGCATTCTTCTCCCTTGCCCTGAGTATCCACTCACGGTAAAACCAGTGATACGGATAAGATGGATTACAGCTGAACCAGATTTTCGAGCCGCTTACCGAGCACCTTGCCAGCGCCTGCTCCACAAAGGAACGGGGCATCAGCACCACCTCGTCGAGCATTACACCGCTGAGCGTAATGCCCTGAATAAGAGCCGCCGAGCCTTCGTCCTTGCCGCCGAAAAAGTAGAAACGGTTCGTCCTGCCACCTGCCGAAATGTCAGCATAGCTGCCGCTTACCTTTTCGGTGCAGCGGAAACCAAGTCCCCTCAGCGAGGACATCAGCGGCACAACAACATTTCTTTTCAGCGAAGTAACCGTCTTGCCGCAGATTGCAAACATGCCGCCGTCAAAATTCGCCATCGCCCATGCCGCAAAGGAAAGCGACATACAAAGTGTCTTGCCGCTTCGCACAGCGCCGTCGCATATGACAGCATCACAGTTTTTGTAAGCATTTGTCCTCCACCACGTCAGCACCGTAAGCTGCTTCTGAGAGAACTGCGTGAATTTCGCCAAACCGCAAACCTCCGTTTCAGTTAATTTTCATTTTCGGCAGCCTTGTCAATCGCATCAAAGAAACTCTGTGCAAGGTCGTCAACAGCTTTGCCGCTGCGGATTTCATTAAGCTTCTCAATAGCCTTGAGCCTGTTCGCAAATTTGATTTCGCAGACCCCCTTGCCAATTTTGAACTCGGCAACATTATAAAGGTCAAGCTTTCTTATGTCCGCCTCAGTAAGCTCCTCGGGATTGCTTTCCGCAAGAATTACCGCGTCGTTTATCCTGCCGTTGATAAGCCTTTCGAGAGCGTCCTCAACCGTGCTTCCAGCAGCCTTTTTCAAAGTAACAGCCATTGAAGCAAGAAACCCGAATGCCTGAGGGTGAGAAAGAATTTTCATGCCCTCTTCATAAGCAGTCCCGTGAGAAAATCCGCAGGCGGCAGCAGCCTCCTCAACATTCCTGCTTCTGAAGAACTGATACAGAAATTTCTTCTGTGCCTTGGTGAGATTCTGCACCCGTACACCCCCTTTCCGCAGAACACCTTTGCGTATGTCCTACACAAAAAGGCTTGAAAAAAGAAAAAGTTGCACGCGAACGTGCAACTTAAGGAAAAATATTTTTTGTTTTATTGTGTATTTGTAGCAACGCACAAAATCAACCTGCAACTATTATCAAAACAGACATAAATTTTATCAAGCTTAAAAGTTTCGTCCACCTTTTCAAAGGTGGCGGGGGTCGAGGGGGCAGCGCCCCATCGTCGCAAACAAACTTGTTTGTTTTGAGCAGGAGAGCGAAATTCTTTGCCTTAGAAGCGCTCCGCAAGGGGTGAATTTTCAAACAGTTCATAGAACTGTTTGAAAAGAGGGGACGCCCTGCAAGAGAGGGCGTCCCCTTAGCTATTGTATATTGTTGATAATCATACAATCTGAATAATTCACATCAGCTTTGACACGGACCTTAAAATTATTCAAAAACAGCCTTAAGAGCAAAATCACCCGTAAAGGTTATATCCGCAACAGGTGCACTCAGGTCGGAAATTTCCGCACCCGTACACTCCCAGCACTTGAACACCGCACCCTCGGCAGGCTCAGCCGTTACCGTCAGCGTGTAGTCAGGGAAATATCTTCCCGTGAATTCCTTGCTCAGGTCAAGCATTGCCCCGTCAATTGAAACCGTGCCCTTTGCCGCATCGGAAGAATTGATTGTTACATTCGCAAACTTGCTTAAGCCCATTGCATTCTGCATAAGACCGGGGAACACAAGATATCGCTTGTCCATAAAGGTTTCAAGCTGATAAAGCTTGTCATTGTAATATTTTGTCGTATCCCACACAAGCCACTCAGGACCGAAACGCTCAAATGTATCAGGAACAAGCTTCTTGTAAACCTCACCCATTTCACCGATAAGCGCCATTGCCTTTTCCTTTTCAAATGATACATTTCTCATGTTTGACATAGCTGTAACAAGGTCTTCCCTGAAGCTTTCATTTGCATAGAGCGACCAGAACATTGCCGCAGGATTGCGTGTTTCCTCGCCTGTTTCTTCGTCAACTGTCACAGGTTCAGTTTCCGCAGCAGCGTCAAGCACCTTTGAGATATTGTCCATCGTGTAGGTGTTTCCGTCAGCGTAAATACCTGTCGAAAAATCAGTATCATAAACAAGCATGCGCCACTTTCCGTCTGCATAAACACTGTCCTCGCCCTTGTCCCTTACTCGCCACATCTGCCAGTTGTTGCCCTCGAAAATGCTGTCCTCATTATAGATGTAAAGATTAAGCGCAAGCATGTCAACATAGCTTCCCATGTCAATCATTCCGCAAGCCTTTGCGTAATTCGCCTCATCTGTCATATCGTTTGCAGTAATGAAATCGAACATATCGTTGTAAAGGCTGATGTCCTCATCGTTGCCCTCCTCGATTTCACCCTTTTTCACAATAATAACATTCTTGTTGTCAATGCCGTAGTTGTTTTCGATGTAGTTGTCGGAGTAATCCTCCGCCATAGTGTACATTCCCCAGTATTCACCGTTAAGGTATACAACACAGGGTGCTGCTGCCATCGTGTCAAATCTGCCGCCCTCAGCAAGCTTCTGAAGATACGGGTCACGGATTTTTGCATAGTCGCAGTCGTTGCCGCCGTTGCGGAGCACGAATGACTTGTATTTCGTAACCTCGCCCGTTCCGTCACTGCGCTGAACATTCGGAATAATCGGATATTCAATCGCCTTCAGTCCGTAATCCGCCCTTGCTGTAATGCGGAAGCTTTTCTGTGTTGAGCTTCTTGAAGCCGCACCCATAATGCGGAAGCCCACATCCTGCATGAAGCCTGCACCTGTTGCGTCTATGTATTCAAGATTTACGGGACGTTCCCACTCTCTGCCCTTGTTCGAGTAGTTGCCCTCAGCCTGCCACGCTTCATAAGGACCTGTCTGCTCCGAAACCCATTCATCATAGGTCTTGCCGAGCACATAAATTCCCTTTTCATAATCGTAAAGGTTATCCATCTCGGTCATAAGTGATATTACAGGTACATCACCGTACTCCTTCACACGGTCAATTCCTACCCAGAATGTGCCGTTGCGCACCTGAGTAGTTGTCCCGTCGGGAAGATACGCAACCGCCCTTATCACGTTTGCCTTCTTCACCTTTCCCTTAGGAATATAATCTCCTCCGGCGCTTGTGCTTGTCTGCTGACTGAGTCTGTTAGGGGAATTAGTATTGTTGCCCAGAACAATTCCGCCCATGTAAAGCGTGTCAGTATTATCAGGAACGCTTCCGTCAGTGGTATAATAAATTTCCGCACCCTCAACGCCGCAGCTGATTTCAAGAGTAATATCCTCTGCATAGAAACCGCTTCCGTAATTGAAAGTGACATCGTTCAAATCCCTTGCAGGTGCAGCAGTGTAAACCGCCTCAACAGCAGTTGCCTCCGCAGCTTCGCCGCCTGACTTTTCACAGCCCGCAAAGCCTGCGCACATCATAATCGCAAGAACTGCCGCAATAAATCTGTTCAAAACAGAGCGCATAATAACCCTCCATGCAATTTTTTTAAAATTATATCATGCGTCGTACTGAATTGTCAACCAAAAATGGAATTTACTTCATGTATAAAGCCATTTCCGACTTGATGACATTCTGATAGTCCATAGCAATTGCCGCATACTTCCTGTCAAGTCTGATAAGCCTGCGGAGTGCGTCAACGCAGTTCTTGTAATCACGGTTACTGCGGAGAATATTGATTTCCGCCATTGTAACCGCCGCCATAATCTCAGCAGGAATACTGCTTTCACCGAAAGCGTTCAGATACATTATTCCGAGATTTCCTGCCGTGTTATACAGAGAAGAAGCCGACATATTTGCTTTCAGCAAACCATTTATCGTGCAAAGACAAACCTTTGCCGAATTATAGATATCACCTCTTGCGACGTCGCTGTAATCAATCCCCGAAGCCTTTTGGACAAAACCTTTTATCGTGCGGAAACCCGTTTCCATGAATTCTTCAACGTCCTCACACTTTGAAAAATAAGGAACAGGCGAAATTCCCTCGTCAATCATTATGCAAAGCAGGTCGGGGTAATCCAGCCCATGCTTTTCAGCATAGGTCATCAGACGCGCGTCACCTGCTCCCCTGCCGGAAAAATGCTCCTTGTAAATGGAGATAAGCTTTCGCTGTGAAGCAGATTTCAGATTTACCGTGGCAAGCTTGTTTATAACACCGTTTCTTTCAGCCTCAGGCATATCAAAAACAACCGAACGGAACGCACGGAAAAGCTCCTTCTGAAGCTTTCCATCGTCGGAAAGGACTGAAACAAGCTTGTTTTTGTCGTATTCCGTCAGAAGATTTTTCTCCTGCGCAATACGCTTGAAAAAGTGCTCCCTGTTGCCGCTGTAAGACGAGGCAGGATAATTTCTGAAGCTGTTTTCCGCGTCCTTGAACCGCTTTGTTTTTATGCAGCTTACCGCGTAGTACAGATTAATTTCCGCCCGTGCATTTTCATCCGACATGTATCTGTAGGAATAAAGAATATCACGGGTACGGATATTCTGCCTTTCAATTGTATCATACAAATCAAAATAACGCTTTGCCATTTCGCAAGACTCATTGTATCTTCCTGATGAGTAAAGCGCAATCGCCGCAAAAGCAATTATCTCAAGGTCAGTGTTTCTTATTTCATTCTTTATCTCACTTCCGAGAGAAAAATATTCTTCGTAGGTTCTGATTGCATCATCATAACGCCCATGCGCAACGCTGGCGGAAATCTTGCAGTGATAAAGCGCCAGCACGTAGTCGTCATTGTTTTCCCTGCAAAGAGCAATGCCCTTTTCAAGATATTCGTAAGCCAGCGGCTCAGTTTCCTTGTCGGAATTAAGCGCCTCAAAAAGCTCACGATACAGTGAAGCGCTTTCCTCGCCCGACTCCAGACGCTTTTTCAGAATTTCATAATTACGTTTTGATTTTTCAGCGCTTACCGACTTTACGTATCCGTAATGGTCTGCAATATCCTTGAGCAGACGAAGCGGCTGACCATGCGTGTTCAGCTTTTCATGCACGGGATTTTCATATCTTGTTTCAGGAAGAATTTTCGTAAGTCTCGGAACAAAGAAATCAACATATCTTCCCGTTCTTTCGGGATTGTTGTAGTTTCTTACCGAAAAGGAAGCGGAGTTGTACTCCTTGTATTCACCCGACTTGAAAAAGCTTATTATGTCATCGCAGGAAATAAAAATTTCATCAGCGTCCACCGCCATGAACCATTCACCCTGCGCCTGTCTGAGTCCCACGTTTCTTGCTGCCGCAAAATCGTTTGTCCACTCATAAAAAAGAACCTTGTCCGTATATTTCTTCGCAATCTCAACCGTGCCGTCAGTTGACCCCGTGTCAACAATAATCAGCTCGCTGCTGATGCTTTCAAAAATAGGTTTCAGCGCCTCAAGGCATCTGCCCAGCATTTTTTCTTCGTTTTTTACAATCATACCTATGGTAAGCAGCATTGTTCCAACTCCCTTGCAGATTGATATACCTTCATTTATATTAGCACATTTCTTGCCTGATTGCAACAAATCCGTTCCGAATTCCCTGCACGGTGTCCCTGCGCCGCATTTCCTTGTCAATTCCGTTCAGCACGGATTTTTTGTCCCTGCTCCACAACGGCGCAATAAGCGTTTCACGGTCGCCGTCCCCCGTAAGACGCTCAATCAGCGTGTCAGGGTACAGCCTCTCCAGCTGGTCGCAGACCGTTTCAATGTAGTCCTCCATTGACATTTCAGCAAACTCACCCCGCCCGAACATCTCCGCCAGCACCGTGCCCCTTATGATATGAAGCAGATGGATTTTTACAGCGTGCGGACGAAGCCTACCAAGCTCCTCAGCCGTCGCAAGCATCATTTCCCTTGTTTCATAAGGAAGCCCGTTTATGATATGCACGCATACGTTTATGCCGCGCTTTTCAAGCATTTCATAACCTCGCAGAAAATCCCCATATGTGTGACAGCGGTTGATAAGCGCCGCAGTCCTGTCATGGATTGTCTGCAAACCCAGCTCAACCGTCACATATGTTTCGCGGGACAACTCCGCAAGATAATCCGCCGTTTCTTCACTTATGCAGTCAGGCCTTGTGGAAATTGCAATTCCCACAGCATTTTCACAGGCAAGCGCTTCACCGTACAGCTTTTTCAGCCTCTCAATCGGAGCATAGGTATTGGTGTTCGCCTGAAAATACGGAATGTAAAACAGGTCGTCCCCCCATTTGTTCACAAGCCTGCTTCTGACCTCGTCAAACTGCTCCGCAACGCTCACACAGGAATTCCCTCCGAAATCACCGCTGCCTTTTGCCGAGCAGTAGATGCAGCCTCCCGTACCCTTTGTCCCGTCAATGTTCGGACAGGTAAACCCGCCGTTCAGACTGATTTTTACCGTTTTTTTACCGAAACGCCTTTTCATGTATGCGCTCTGCATATTGTATCTCTTTTTAGTAATCGGGTCAGGCAGAATAACCGACATTCCTGCCCCTCCTTTTATGTAAATTTAACGGATTTATCCGCTTATTTTTTACTATTATAGCGTATTATTCAGAAAAAAGCTACTTAATTCGGCAAAAAGGCTATTGCTTTTTTTTATTTTTGTGGTATAATGTAAGAGTATAGATATATAATTTAGAGAACGGAGGGCGGCTTTTATGAAAACTGTTATGGTAACAGGTGCGTCCGGTCTTATCGGAAGCGAACTTTCTGAAGCCTTGCTTGCTAAGGGATTTAAAGTAGTAGGTGTTGACAACACTCCAAGTGCATCTGTCAATAACCCTAATTTTGTATTTGTTCAGGCTGCAATCGATGATAAGGATACGGTTAGCCGTGCTATGTCCGAACACAGAATCGACGTTCTTGTTCACGCAGCTTGTTCCGTAGACAACGACCTGCCTAACATCATCACTTCTGCTCACGAAAAGCAGTCTGCAGCTGTTGATAAGTATATTTACAAGAGCGCTGTTACAGCAGGTGCATCTGATATTATTCTTCTCAGTACACATCTTGTTTACGCTCCGCAGAAAACCCGTGAACCAATCCGTGAATCTGCTGACGAAAAGCCTATAAGCGATTACGCTAAAATGAAATTTGACAGCGAAAAGACACTTGCAAAAACAGTTAAGGGCGTAGGTTCATGTAAAGCTGTAATTGCAAGAGTATGCCCGATTTACACAAAATCATATGTACCTAATCTCCACGCTAAGATTTATGACCCTAAGGACAATTGCTCCTTCATTTACGGCTACGGTGATTACGGCTTCACATTCTGCTGTCTGTACAACTTCATCGACTTTGTTCTGGGTGTCCTTTCAGTAAACGGCGGTATCAACTATCAGGGCGTTTACAATGTCTGCGATACAAAGCCTATCCTTGCCAAGGAAATCGTTGAGTTTGAAAGAGCCAACCATAAGCTCGGCGCTGTTATCCAGCGTAACTACAGCGTTGTTAAGTCCATCGGCTTCGGCAATAAGGATGCAAAGGTTGACTACCGTTATAACGACCTCAGCATTGTCTGCAGCAATGTTTCCTACGATAACACAAAGGCGCAGAGAATTTCCACATTCAGATGGAAGCTTTCCAACACAAAATAAAACAAATAAGACCGTCCTTAAAGTGAAATAGTCAATAGATAGTAGACATAAAAAAGCCGAAGTTAAGCTGTCAGTTCAATACGAAATTGAACTGGCGGCTTTCTGTTTAATTTACGAAGAGGTCTAATGAAATTAAAGTAATGAACAGTCTGAGAAATTACA
>JAZUSM010000090.1:0-8440 GCA_045606725.1 Oscillospiraceae bacterium
AAAACACCGCAAAGAAAGCTCATTCCAAGGGAAACAATGTTTGAAACAAGATTTATCAGACTATTGTTGGAAACAAGTGCCGCAACAAGAATGGCAATTGCCGTTGCAATAAGAGTGAAAACAAAGCTGTTGAGTACCGCATAAAGTTCATTTGCACTGAATATGCCGCCCTTGTAAATCATAGCAATAATCATGAACACAACCCACAGTATCAGTACAAGCACAATGCAACCCGCAATAATCTGCATTGTCTGTGAGAATGACGGCGTACCCGAACAGTTTGACCTGTCACGTACTTCCTTGCGCAGAATTGTGATAAGAATACCGGAAAGCATTGTGATGAGTACGGAAAGTAAAATGTAAACAAGATAGCGGAAGTAGTAATAAGTAGCCTGATTCATACCTGTTCCTTCAGCCTTATCACTGAAGGTTTCGATTGTCACGTCAATTTCGTAATCAAGCGCTTTAGCAGTAAGTGAAGCAGCAGTTTCAGCATCATTTCCCGCCGCAATGTAGCTGTTGAGGGTGCGGATGTAAAGGTCGATATCATTTTCAAGGTACACGCCCGCATAGCTGTCAGGAAGCTGATAATTTTCAAAAAGATTGTCTGTCTGACCGCTTGCTATCTTTTCGGAGTAACCTTCCTTGATAACCAGTACATAGTCAGCACGGGTGTAATAAAGCGAGTCAATGATTACATCCTTGTCATTTTCAAGCTCAATAAGTTTGTGCGAATTTGAAATGTAGTCCGTTACCGCACGGCTTGCATCTGTGTTGTCCTCGTCAATAACGCAGACACCAAGACTCTTTTCCTCAAAGGAAACATCCTGCGGACCGTAAGCCGTGAACATAATCAGAAGCACAATGAAAATCCACGCATACATAAGTACAATCGGAAGTTTTCTCTTTGCAATTTTCATAAATGTTTTAAAGACTTGCATATCTTTTCCTCCTTGTCAGCACAAAGCCGCCCAGCGTGAAAATAACAGCCATAATAAGCATAGTAATAATCTTTTCTGTGAAGCGTTCGTAGTCGCTGTAAATGTTAAGACAGTAGAAAGCGTCGGAAATAACAGCTGCAGGATTAATCAGGTTGAACCACGGTGCATACATCGCAACAACCGCTTTCATGTTTGAAACCATAAGTCCGCTGAAGAAGCAGCATGCAAGAGAAATCACCATAGAAACACCATTCTTTACATCCTCGCTTGCCGTGCCGAATGAACCGATGAAGAAGCCCAGCGAAACGCCCATTATGCTTCCCACAATACCCGCAAGATAAACCAACGGAAGTCTTGTTCCGAAATCGATGCCGAGAATAACAAGATAAGTTGTTGAAATAATTGTGCAGATGCTCTGTGCAAGTATGCTTCCGCAAAGAGAAGCAACCGTAGCAATCAGTTTGTTTGCAGGTGAACAGCATTTTCTTGCACCAAGAGAAGAAAGATTTCCCTGAGAGCAGGTAGCAATGTGCAGACCCGTAACCGAACCAAACAGCGCAACCATGGCCATAAGATTGTAGAAATAGGAAAGCATGTTGTCTGTGTCACCCTCAGTAAGAGGAATATTGTTGTTCGGAGCAATATCCGCAGACATAGCCTCAATAACTGCTTCAAGCTTTTCAGGTGAGCTTGTCACCGTGTCCGTGATAATGCTTTTCTGTATCTCGTACTGTTCAACAAAACCCTTGATAATTGATTGCTGTATAGCAGATGATGAGTTCATATCTTCCGCATTGCCGACTGTAAGAGAAAGGTCTTCAGCAACATAAATTATACCCGTAACCTGCTTTGTTTCAAGCAGTTCAAGCGCAGTAGCCTCGTCAGCTTCAGTAACCGAGAAAAGCGCCTCATCGCCCTCGGAAATCGAAGCAATAACCTCGTCGAAAACGGCATTTTCCTCAACCGTTACAATCGCAACAGGAATAGCCTTGAAAACAGCAACAGAATCATAAATACCAGAAAAAGCAACCTTGAAAAGTGTGCCGAGAATAGCAGGGAAAAGTATCAGCCAGAAAATCAGGCCTTTGTTTCTGATACAGGTCAGAAAGTCGTATTTGAAGTGATGAAAAAACATACCAAAGCTCCTTTTTTATTCAGAATCACGAAGCGCAGTGCCCGTGATTTCAAGGAATACATCGTTAAGTGTAGGCAGTTCGGAATAAACTCTGCCGAAGTTCAGACCGCACTCCTGAAGCACACCAAGAATACGGATAAGATTGTGCTTACCGTCAGAACATTTTACCTCAAGTCTGCCGTCGGAAAACTCAACGCTGTAAACGTGAGGAAGCTCGCTGATTTTCTTTTTCACATCATCAGCAATGTCAATAATTTCAATCGTAACCGTTTCCGTGTTACGAATCATCTTTTTCAGTTCTTCCTTTGTTCCCTCAGCAATCTTCTTACCCTTGTCAATGATTGCAATTCTTGTGCAAATCTGTTCGACCTCCTCCATGTAATGAGAAGTGTAAATAACCGTTGCACCGTTCTGATTAAGCTGCTGAATACCCTCAAGAATTTTGTTTCTGCTCTGTGGGTCAACCGCAACCGTAGGCTCGTCAAGAATAATCAGCTTCGGCTTGTGAGCAATACCGCAGGCAATGTTCAAGCGTCTTAACAATCCGCCCGAAAGCTTTTTCGGATAGAACTTCCTGAACTCATCAAGCTCAACAAAGGCAATAGCGTCTTCAACATATTTCTTTCTTTCAGCCTTGTCCCTGATGTAAAGTCCGCAGAAGTAGTCAATATTTTCGTATACCGTAAGTTCATCAAAAACCGCAACGTTCTGCATAATAATTCCGATATTCTTCTTTACATTGTAATTGTCAGGGGACATCTTCTCACCGAAAATTTCAATGTTGCCCTTGTCAAAAGCAAGCAGGGAAAGTAAGCAGTTGATTGTGGTACTCTTTCCCGAACCGTTCGGACCAAGCAGCCCGTAAACTTCACCCTGCTTGATTTCCAGATTGAGATGGTCAAGAGCAATAAGGTCTTTGTAGCGTTTCACAAGATTTTCGATTTTAACAATTGTTTCAGCCATAATATTCTCCATTCCTTTCGGATAATTTATCTTTGGTACACTCTGATTATATAACAAAAACTCTGCATTTGTAAGTGTAAAAAGTCAGAACTTGGTATGACAAATGTCACTTTCCTGTGGACAGCGTTGCATTTTTGTGGTAAAATAAAGCTGATAAATGTAACGGAGGTGACCTATGAACAGACTTGCGGATAAAGCTGTAATATTGCTTTTGTGCGGAATTTCCCTCATCAGCTTTGAAACAGCCTTTATGCCCGTTATTGCTTTTCTCGCAGTAATCGGACTTTCAGCCCTTAATCAGAGCTTTTCGGATAGCCGTATTTCGCTTGCAACCGAAATAATAGGCGGTGCGCTTTGCTTTGCAGCCCCACCATTCCTGTGCGTGTCACCCGTGTTCTTCTATGATTTTTTCAGCAGCAAACGCTACTGGCTTGCATTTGCTGTTCCCGTTGCCACAATCATAAGTTATGATAAACTCAACGGTACTCAGCTTATACTGCTGATAACAAGCACAATAGTCGCATTTATGCTGTGGAGAGCAACAACACGCCTCGAAGCTGTCGAAGAAAAACTTATCGCCGTAAGGGACAATTCCGAGGAAATGAATATCCTGCTGAATGAAAAAAACAAGCAGCTTTGTGAAAATCAGGACTACGAAATAAACCTCGCTACAATGAACGAGCGAAACCGTATTGCACGTGAAATCCACGATAATGTGGGACATATGCTTACACGTTCAATTCTACAGCTTGGTGCACTTATTGTTATAAATAAGGACGAAGCTATGAAGGAGCACCTAGTAAGTCTGAAGGATACCCTCGACAATGCTATGACAAGTATTCGTAACAGCGTTCATAATCTGCACGATACCTCAATAGATCTGCGACTTGCCGTAAATGAAGCCGTCAAGCCACTTGAAGAAAAATACCATACAGAAATTGAGTGTGATTTTTCCGAGAGTATGCCGAAGAATATAAGAATGTGTTTTATCGGTATCATAAAGGAATGTGTTTCAAATGTCATAAAGCACAGCAACGGTGACAGAATTTCCGTTGTGATACGTGAACATCCCGGATTTTATCAGCTGTCATTTACCGATAATGGAAGGTGTTCTGATGAAATATCCGATAACGGAATAGGGCTCTCAAATATGAGTGAAAGAGTAGCATCCGTGGGCGGAATAATCAATTTTACACCGTCGGAAAATGGCTTCAAGGTTTTTGTAAGCGTACCGAAAAAATGAGTTGAGCAAGGAGATTTGTTATGAATATAATTGTTGTTGATGACGATAAACTTGTAGCGCTGTCACTGAAAACAATCCTTGAAAGTACGGGGCATATCAGCGTTATGGCTATGGGTAGTAGCGGAAGCGAAGCAATTGCTTTGTATAACGAGTACAAGCCTGACGTAATGCTTATGGATATACGAATGGACGGAATGACAGGACTCGAAGCAGGAGAGAAGATTATTACTGAAAATCCTGAAGCAAGAATTCTCTATCTTACCACTTTTTCTGACGATGAGTATATCGTAAAAGCGTTGACAATCGGTGCAAAGGGTTACATACTCAAGCAGGATTTTGAGGGCATCGCACCTGCTCTTGAAGCCGTAATGAACGGACAAAGCGTCTTCGGAGAAAAAGTTATCAGCAAGTTTCCCGTGATAATGAACAGCAAACCCGAGTTTGATTACAGCAAATATGATATAGGCGAAAAGGAGCAGGAGATTATAACCCTTGTTTCCGAGGGACTGAGTAATAAGGAAATATCTTCAGAGTTGTTTCTGAGTGAGGGAACAGTCCGAAACTATATCAGCGGAATTCTTGAAAAACTCGGACTTCGTGACAGAACTCAGCTTGCAGTATTTTATTATACAAACATCAAATGAATTAGCACTCTTTCTGCAAGAGTGCTAATTTTTACTATATATCCATAAAAACATCACAATTTATACACAATACATAGTTATACTATAATTGCAGAGAAAGAAAAAGAACCTTGGAAAACCAAAACTCAAAAAAGTTGAGTGCAATATAAAGTATGTTACCGAGCATAAAAAAATCCGTTCCCCACAAAGTGAGAAACGGATTGGCTGCACGGGTGCCGTGCTGGTGGAGATGACGGGAATCGAACCCGTGTCCGAAAACCCATCCGCACAACTTTCTACGAGCGTAGTTTGTCATTGACATTCCCTCGCATAGCCGTGGACAAACACACCGCTATGCTCAGTAGCCTGCAATACATTACACGGACGCAGGCACTTCCGTGTAACGTTCACCACTAGTCGGCGCCTGATCCGAAGCCGTGGTACTCAACGGTCAGACGAGCAGCAATTAAGCAGCTGCTAATTCAAAATTATTGTTGTCGTCTAATTTTAAAAAGTGCGCCTTTTTAAGAGATTTGCGCTTCTCTGCTCGCTTATCGTGTTTCAGAATCCCCGTCGAAACCTTTACATCCCCATATTACGGAGCAAAAGCTCCGTGTTATCTGTTCTGCTCCTTGATAGTGCGCTCAATATCACGCTTGGCAGCTCTTGCCGCCATATCGTCACGCTTGTCGTGGAGCTTTTTACCCTTGCAAAGACCGACCTGTACCTTAACCATTGAGCCCTTGAAGTAAATCGAAATAGGAATAAGCGTCAGCCCCTCCTGTTTCACCTTGCCAAGCAGCTGCATAATCTGCTTTTTATGGAGCAGCAGCTTGCGGACTCTCATCGGGTCACGGTTGAAGATGTTGCCGTGGTCGTAGGGAGAAACGTGCATACCCTTAATCCAGAGCTCGCCGTCATCAATCGAGCACCAGCTGTCCTTGAGATTGACGCCGCCTCTGCGGATAGACTTGACTTCCGTGCCCACAAGCTCAATGCCTGCCTCATAGCTGTCAAGGATAAAATATTCGTGCCTTGCCTTGCGGTTTTCAGCAATGGTTTTGAAAGAAGTCTTATCCATAGCAATTCCTCCTTGAGTAATAATTAATTGTACTACATTTTCACGTCTTTGTCAAGGGCAAAAAAATCAAACCGTCATAGCCGCAGCAACATACTCCTCCACAACCTCTTTAAAAGTAGAGGGCAGCACCATATTGTCCGCAAGCATCAGCATAAGCTTCTGCGTAAAGAATTCGTCAGTGCTTATCTCGGACAGGGTTGCGGTTTCGTCACCGAAAAGAGTAGAGTTGACAGTTATTCCGTAATGTGTAAATCCGTCTGAATTTGTGCTGAAAAGTATGTAGCGAAGCTTTCCTTTTGCAGTTTCAACTGTAGCGATGGTGTTCATTGTTTATCTCCTTCAATCTTTTTATCTGTTGACCAACAAATTAAATTATATTGCAAATAATTCCGTTAATCAACAGTAAACTTTCGACACCATCCGACATTTTACGACAAAATTCGACAAATGTATGTATAGCTTTAACAAGTGCAGCAATGCTTTTTACAGCATAACAGCCAAAAATTACGTTTTGTAGGAATAAACGAAAAAAATTGTCGATTTTAAGCACTATTATGTGTTAAAATAAAATATTAATGCAACGCATCCGTTTCACGGACAAAACAGAAAGGTGGTTAAACATTATGAACGCACAGAAATTCACCAAGAAATCACTTGACGCAATCAACGAAGCACAGAGTATTGCTGTTGAATACAGCAATATGAATGTTGAACAGGAGCATCTTCTGCTGTCACTTTTAAGGCAGGAAAACGGACTTATCCCTCAGCTTATAACCAAAATGGGTACGGACGCTTCCGCTTTTGAAAGCGTAATCGAAAAGCGTATCGGAGAAATTCCCAAGGTAACGGGAAGCGGACGTGAAGCAGGTACGGTATACATCACCCGTGATGTTGACAACACCCTTAACACCGCCGAAAACACAGCAAAAACTATGCACGACGAGTTTGTTTCCGTCGAGCATATTATGCTTGCACTTTTTGACACTGCAAACGACAAGCTGCAGAAGCTTTTTAAAGCCTTTGTTATTACGAAACCGAAATTTCTTGAGGTGTTAAAGGACGTAAGAGGTAATCAGCGTGTTACAAGCGATAATCCGGAGGAAACATATGACGTGCTTAAAAAGTACGGTCAGGATTTGGTTGAGCTTGCACGTCAGAACAAGCTTGACCCTGTAATCGGTCGTGACAGCGAAATCCGAAACGTAATCCGTATCCTCTCCCGAAAAACCAAGAATAACCCTGTTATCATCGGCGAGCCGGGTGTCGGTAAAACAGCAATCGTTGAGGGACTTGCCCTGCGTATCGTAAGGGGAGACGTGCCCGATAATCTTAAAGAGCGCAAGCTGTTCAGCCTTGATATGGGCAGCCTGATTTCAGGTGCAAAGTTCAGAGGTGAGTTCGAGGAACGTCTTAAAGCCGTACTCAACGAGGTTAAGAAGTCCGACGGACGAATTATTCTCTTTATCGATGAATTGCACACAATCGTAGGCGCAGGCAAATCCGACGGCGCAATGGATGCAGGCAACCTGCTTAAACCAATGCTTGCAAGAGGTGAGCTGCATTGTATCGGTGCAACAACCCTCGGCGAGTACAGCAAGTATATCGAAAAAGACCCTGCACTCGAAAGACGTTTCCAGCCTGTTATGGCTGACGAGCCAACCGTTGAGGACACAATTTCAATCCTCCGTGGCTTAAAGGAGCGTTACGAGGTTTACCACGGCGTAAAAATTCAGGACTCCGCACTCATCACAGCCGCAGTCCTCTCCAACAGATATATCACTGACCGTTTCCTCCCTGATAAGGCAATCGACCTTGTGGACGAAGCCTGCGCACTTATCAAAACGGAAATGGACTCTATGCCTGCGGAAATGGACGACCTTGCAAGAAAAATTATGCAGGACGAAATTGCGGAAACGGCACTGAAAAAAGAGGAAAGCAAGCTTGCCGCAGAAGAACTGGCGGAAATACAGAGGGAGCTTGCGGAAATGCGTGCGGAATTTGCGGAAATGAAAGCACGCTGGGAAAATGAAAAGACAACAATTTCCCGTCTGCAGAAGCTCCGTGAAGATATCGAGCAGACCAACAGTGAAATTGCCGCAGCTGAAAGAACTCACGACCTGAACAAGGCCGCTGAGCTGAAATACGGCAAGTTACCAACCTTGAAGAAAGAACTTGAAGAAGCAGAAGCCGCTGCCGAAAAGCAGAAGGAGCAGGCTGACAACCTCCTGCGTGACAAGGTTACCGAGGAAGAAATTGCACGAATTGTCGGCAGATGGACAGGTATCCCTGTTTCCAAGCTTATGGAGGGCGAGCGTGAAAAGCTGCTTAACCTTGATAAAATTCTTCACCAGCGTGTAATCGGTCAGGAAGAAGCCGTGCAGAAGGTAAGCGAAGCAATTCTCCGTTCCCGTGCAGGTATTCAGGGCGCCGAGGGCCCGATTGGTTCGTTTCTCT
>JAZUSM010000091.1:0-4474 GCA_045606725.1 Oscillospiraceae bacterium
GTACCCTGCCGTGTTATGCGTGAAATAACCGAAGCCGACAAGGAAAAATATCCTCACTATACTGGAGAATAAAACAAAGAGGTGTAAAAATGAACATTCATGATATGCAGAATTTAAACCGAGATACAATAAAATATATATCTTCAATAATCAAATCTGGAATGAACCTTTGTGAAGTAAGAAAACTCTGTGAAGATTATCTGCTTTCTCACGGTGCAGATTCATTTTGGTATTGGGATGTAGGTGCATTTGTATTTTGCGGAAATGAAACAGCTATTTCAGTGTCAGGCAGAGAATATGAAACCTCGGATGTGGTGATTGGCGAAAATGATATTATTACTATTGATTTAAGTCCTCAAAACAATAATATTTGGGGAGATTATGCTCGTACTATTGTATTAGAAAATGGCAAAGTTATAACAGACATTGAAAATATACATAATGACGAATGGCGACAAGGTTTAAAAATGGAAGAATATCTGCATAACGCAATGAGAAAATTCGTTACAATTGATACAACCTTTGAAGAATTGTATTATCATATCAATGAAATTATCGTTGAAAAAGGTTATGTAAATCTTGATTTTATGGGCAATCTTGGTCATTCCATTGTTATGGATAAAAATGAAAGAATTTATACTGAAAAAGGAAATAAAGCTAAGCTTTCATCTGTTAGAGCTTTTACTTTTGAACCGCACATAAGTCTGCCAAATTCTCAATATGGATTTAAAATGGAAAATATTTATGCTTTTGAGAACGGCATATTGATTGAAGAATAATAACACAAAACAACCGTCACCTACAAAGATGACGGTTGTTCCTATCTGAATTCAAATCTCAGCAAGTATCTCAGCCGCATTGGTGTCAGGCTTGACCTTAGGCATAACCTTTTCAATGTTTCCGTTTTCGTCAATAATGAAAGTCGTGCGTACCACACCCATGCTAACCTTGCCGTAAAGCTTCTTTTCCTGCCATACACCGTAAGCCTGTATCGCAATCAGCTCAGGGTCAGACAAAAGCACAAAATCAAGACCGTGCTTCTCGGAAAATTTAGCGTGGGAAGCAACGCTGTCCTTGCTTATTCCGATAACCTCAACATTCTTTTTCTTGAACTCGCCGTAAAGTCCAGCAAACGCACACGCCTGACGTGTACAGCCGGGTGTGTTGTCCCTCGGATAAAAATACAGAACAACCTTCTTGCCCTTGAAATCGGACAGCGAAACAGCGTTTCCGTTCTTGTCATTCAGCGTAAAATCGGGAGCCTTCATTCCTGATTCAAGCATATTTTCTCTCCTTTAGTTTATATCAGCCTTCCAAAGACCGTGCAGATTACAGTATGCATAAGCCGCAACAGGCTTTTCGTCAGTAAGTGCAAAAGTCACAACAGGTTCCTTGCCAACTTCAAGACACTTGCGCTGACCGCCTCTGTCAGTCTGAAGATATACCCACAGAATGCTGTGTTCTTCAATCATAGGGTGAGCAACAGAGCCGATTTCAACCTTAACAATGTTCCCCTCAATTGTAACAACAGGAATATGCTTTTCAGCACTTGCTTCAACAGTGCCTGGTTTAAGCTCAGACATCTTCTGACCGCAGCACATCATAGGCACGCCTGCATCATTAATCATACCGATTAAATTTCCGCAATGCTCGCAAATATAAAATCTGTTTTCATTCATAGGTATTACCTCCATATTATTTGATACAAGTATTATATCATAAAATTTCGTTGAATACAATATATTTGTTATTTTTCCAACGCACGCTTTATCAGCTCAATTTTTTCCGTGTCATTCTTATTCTTTGTATCTCTCCTGTACCCGTCTTTCGAAGAAGCAGTGTAAACCTTCAGATAATCTTCAAGTTCAAGCAAATAATACCAAACACCATCCTCGTTAACAACAGGTATCCGAGTTATGTCCACATTTGCAAACGGTACAAGATTTTCAATCGAAGCAAACGCCGCACTTACCCCGTCCTTTTCAAAAGCGTGTTCGTGAACATCATAAAGCGAGTAATCGAGCCCAGCCATTACTTCAATAAGCATATCCCACTTTTCATCAAGATAGTCCTCAGGAATAAGTATATCAATATCATCAGCATTCAGATTTGCACCAAGCCGCTGCTCCAACCCCAGCGAGCCGAACAAAAGGGGAGTAACCCCAAGCTTTCCATTCAGCTTCCGTGCAATTTCAAGAAACAATTTCTTTTTCATTTCATCACCTGTGTAAGTTTTTCTACATTATAGCATAGTGAATTGTAATTTACAAGTAAAGCCGTTCTGACAGGCATTTCGCAGATGACTGGCAAGGTATCTGAGCAGAATATGCAGGAACTTGACACCGATATCGTTGAAACATCTGCACACGCAGGCGCACGCCCTGACCACGCTGTATGGCAAGGACGTTGGTTTTCCTTTTCGGGTAAATCAACTGCATATCCGTCACTTGTGGCTGAAACAGGCTACGGAACAGGCGCAGGCTTGAAAGGCTGGAACTGCCGACACGACTTTTACCCTGTTATTCCTGGCATATCCGAGCCAAGTTACACGGAGGAAGAACTTGCAAACATTGACCCGCCGCCGATTGAGTACAACGGCAAAACGCTGACGTACTACGAATGCACACAGAAACAGCGTGCTATGGAAACGGCAATACGCAGGACAAAGCGTGAAATTATTGCTGCCGAAGCTTCGGGCGATGAAGATATGTTGACAGCTAAATCCATTCTTCTCCGCAGACAGCGTGAAGAATACGCAAAGTTCAGCAAGGAAGCTGGCTTGCTTACGCAGAATGAAAGAACGCAGGTTTATGGCTTTGGTAAATCTGTTGCGCAGAAAGCACGGTGGAAGGCTCAAAAGGCTCTTGACAACGGCGACGGAAGTGGTATAATTGATATAAATATTGATGAATTTGTTCCCTGTCTTAAAAATGCAAAGACCGGCGAAATTCTGGAAACGGAGGTTGCCAGAATGAACAAAAAGGAATTATCCACTTTTAACGTCAAAACAGGGTGGGGAGATAACTGGAGCAACCGCCCCAAAAATGAAAAAGTATATGGTGTTTTCTTAAAAGGCGATGCAGAACCACAAGGGTTAATATCATTAAGAAATGATAAGGGCGGAACATATATCGGCTTTGCTTCAACAGCTCCACACAATAACAAACAAATTGTTGGTGATAATCAGACGTATTTAGGCGTTGGCGGTCATCTTTTTGCGTTAGCGGTTGAGGAGTCCTTAAAAAACGGTGGTCATGGTACGATTTATGGGTACGCCGCGAATAAGCAAGTATTAGACCACTACATCCAAAAATTTGGGGCTATTCATTTGCCTTATGTTCATGAGTATCAGTTCATAATTGAAGGTGAAGCCTCAGAAAGACTTTTAGATATTTACAACTATGAAAGGAGGAAGCAAAATGCCAAATAACATTATACCAGATCCGGATTTTGAAGACTGGGACGGTCAATTTGTTGAATCGCGCCCTGATTTACCTCCTCCAAGACACGATTTAGGGGCAATAGCTCGATATTTGAAAGTAAATAATAAAAACTATGCTGATTTGACACCTAAAGAATTAGATATGTTTATTATCAAAGAAATGAGATAACACAAATGAATAACTTTACTATAATCTATAAAATTCTTAAAGCTATAGAAAGTTCTATGGACTTTGAGGAATTTAATGAAGATTTAATTAGCCCCGAAACACTTGGTATTTCAAAAGAACGCCGCGACAAACTTCTGATTGAAATGCAGAAAGAGGGGTACATTAGCGGAATTACTGTAAAACAATATATACGGCAACCTGCTTTTATAAGTGAACCCGTTACCCCCAATATTACTATAAAAGGTCTTGAATACCTTGCAAACAACTCAATGATGAAAAAAGCTGCAGAAGCTCTTAAAGGAATCGTAGAAGTTATTACATAACCGCCCCTAAAAAGGCGGTTTTGTTATAGCTTGCCAACAAAATAACAACAGTTGGCAAGTTACAGGCAAGTTAAAACCCAATAGCAACAAAGCGTGTATCCGTTTGGGTATGCGCTATTTTTGTGCCTATCTCGCGAAATCTTCCCGAAATCACGAGATAATCGCAAGTTACTGTCAAGTTAATATTTTACAGCGTTCCGTTCTCCAATCGTTGGAGGACAGAGCGCTATTTTTATGTTAACCCAAAACAACAAAACTCCGCAGGAAATCCCGCGGAGTCCGTTTCAAACAGTAAGCTTTTCAATCATAGCAATCATTCTGTTGCACTTCGACGTGTCGATTTTACCCTGCTTGTGCAAAATCATCGTCCAGGCTTTTAAGGTGTGTTTTTTTATTTCGAGGTTATTTTCCTTCTGACTTTTGTTCATAACATCATCTCCCGTCACTATTTTTCACTGTTTGGAAATTTTTATACACAATTATGCATAAAAATAACCGTAATAACCTTGGCATACAGCCGACAGATAATTACGGTCAGAT
>JAZUSM010000092.1:0-22666 GCA_045606725.1 Oscillospiraceae bacterium
GCCCGGGTTCCATACTGTACCATTGTCGTTTATGTAGAAGTAACGTCCGCCGGCATCAGCAGGAACGTTGTTGTAGCGGTAACGGGTGATACGAGCAAGACGAGCGTCCTTGTAGAAGTGGTAGCCGCCTGCTGTGTTGGAAATAAGTCCGAAGAAATCCTGTGTACCGAGGTAGTTGATCCAAGGGTAAGGAGTTTTCGGTGAGGTAATGACGTATTCCTTATTAGCGTCATCATAGAAACCGAATTTCATGAGTAAAATCTTCCTTTCTGTTATCTGCCTTAGCAGAATTTCTCATTATTGGCAACAATCACGGCATACGTCCGCATTGTTAAAGACATTATAACATATTAAACGTTTAATATCAAGAGTGGATTTGTATTTTACGACATTTTTTTTGACGAAATATTTTCAGCTTTTTTGTGCATTTCAATGCAGTTCTGATGTCGGAAAGAAAAACCGTTTCGGACAAGCCTTATAAAATTTATGCTTCCGAAACGGTTTTTATTACATTTTACTGTGGGTATGAAGTGCCGAAGCAAGATACAGCGACCCTGCCACAACCACCATTCCCTCTGTGCCGGCAAGCGTTACCGCACGTGAAATGGCATTGTGCAGATTTGAAACCTCTCCGTCAAGGAACATTTCCGCAAGTCTTGGAGCGAATACGGTTTTCGGAGCAAATCCGTCAAGGCATACCGCTTTGTCAATGTAACGGCTTATGTAGCCGATTGCAGTCTGCCAGTCCTTGTCCTCCATCATTCCGCAGACAAGCACCTTAGGCTCTTTCGGAACAGTTCTGACAAAGTCAGCAAGAGCTCTCATTCCGTCGGGGTTGTGTGCACCGTCAATCATAATAAACGGTTTGTCATCACGTATAATCTGGCATCTGCTTGGAACCTGCGCACACTTTATACCCTCATATACATGAACATATGAAAGCATATCAAACCCGTTCTTTTTCAGCACTTCGAGGGTTTCGACAGCTGTAAGGGCATTGTCAATCTGATGTCTGCCGACCATTGAAGTCAGATATGTGTATCCCTTATAGGTGAACCTGTTTCCCGTGTAATCGCATTTTTCAATTTTCAGCCTGTCCGTATTTGGCGAAACGAAAAGCGAATTGAACTGCATAGCTGTTCTGTAAATAAGAGCGTGCACCTCACGCTTCTGTGACGGTGCAAGTACAACGGGACAATCCTCCTTGATGATACCTGCTTTCTGACGGGCAATCTTGTCAATTGTGTCACCGAGAATTGCCGTGTGGTCAAGAGAAATCGAAGTAATAACCGACGCACAGCTTTTTTCGATAACGTTGGTGCAGTCGAGAAGTCCGCCCATTCCTGCTTCAAGTACAACAACGTCGCATTTCTTTGCCGCAAAGTAAATGAACGCAATTGCCGTTGTAATCTCAAACTGAGAGCATTCCGTGCACATACCGTCAATAATCGGTTTTATCCGAGTAACAATTTCCGCAAGCTCCATATCGGAGATATTCACCCCGTCAATGCGGATGCGGTCGTTGTAAACATAAATATACGGAGAGGTGAATTCACCCGTTTTGTAGCCTGCTTTGGTAAGTGTACCTGCAATCATTCTGACGGTTGAACCTTTTCCGTTTGTACCTGCAACGTGCACGAATTTCAGCTTTTCCTGCGGATTTCCCAGTGCACGCATTATTCTTGCAAACCTGAGCAGGTTATTTACAGGTTTGCCCAGTTTTGAAAAGCTGTTCAGATAGTTCATTGTTTCATAAATATCCATTTTCTTATTCCAATCCATAAAAATAGTATGCGCCGTTTTTGGTGTTTCCTTCATAGGGAACATTGCCGAAAAGCTGTTTTCCGCTTGCGGCACTCTGTAAAATCTTTTTTGTCAGGTCAGGCACGTCCTCACGGCACATTGCTTCATTTATGTCAATCCATACAGCCTCGCTGTTTTCGTCGTGGTCGGAACGTGCCTCTCCGCTTATGTATTCAGCCGTAAATACGGCATACCAGTCCCTTGAATTGAAGCGTATCCCTGCAAGCTTGTCTGCACGCACGGTTACACCCGTTTCCTCCATAACCTCACGTTCAACCGCTTCAAGAGGACTTTCACCCTGCTTTATATATCCGCCCGGGACAATCAGTCTGCCCGTGCCTGCACCGTAAGTGTGCCGCACAAGAAGCACCTTTCCGTCACGGATTACAACACCTGCAACGGATTTGCCCCAGTCATTCCCGAAATCTTCAGGCATATCAAAACCTCACTTTTCAAATTTATATATCATCGGCGTGTAATGGCTTTTCTTGTCCACGAATCCGATTTTCCTGTACAATGGTGCACCGTCAGCTGTTGCCTGTAATTCCACGAATTCAGCGCCAAGTTGCTTCGCTTTTTCAAGCGACATTTCTACAAGCTTTCCTGCAATTCCTCTTTTACGGTATTCAGGAAGTGTTACAACGCTCAGAAGTGTACCTGTCCTGCCCGACGGGGTTGTCACAAATGCCGGCTTATCCATAATGTAGAGGACTACCATAGAAACTGCTTTTTCACCGTCAAAGCAAAGAAATCCGAATATGTCCTTGCCCAGATGTGCAGGAAAGTATTCTTCAAGCTGTGCACGGAGTGACTTTTCCGTTTCAGTATCAATTTTGCCGTAATCGGCATTGACATAAGCAAGCCGAAGATTTACAAGATTATCTGTATCATCAATTTCCGCCTGACGGAAAAACAGTTCATTCATGTCATACCACTCCTATAATAAAGTGTACTGTCAACAGTACACTTTATTATATCATACGCAGACAGATTCTTCAATAGAATAGTTCCGTAAACCCATTTGTTGACGTATATATCAAAAAACATTTGTATAAATTGTCAAATTTTTCATTGAAAAGCGTGACAAAATGTGTTATAATGATAAAAGATAATTATTTTCTACAGGGGGATTATTATGGCTGATTTATATAACAATGAAAACACAAACGTTGCCGAGGATTTGCCATGGCTTATCTTTACTCTTGACGATAAGGCTTATGCCGTAAACAGCAAGTTCGTCAACGGAATTGAAATGAAGCCTAAGGTTATTACTCCTATTCCTGAGGCGCCTGAGGCTTACTGCGGCGTTGTTCAGCGCAGAGGCGAGGTTTATCCGCTTCTTGATATGAGAAAGGTGTTCCATTTCAGCACGCTTGATGAGGAAGCTGCTGATTTCCGTACAATGATGGAACAGCGCAAGGCTGACCATGTAAACTGGGTGGATACTCTTGAACGCTGTGCGGAAACAGGTGAAGCATTTACACTTGCAACCGATTGCCATAAGTGTGCACTCGGTCTTTGGTATGATGAATTTACGCAGAAGCACCCATCTGCCGCTGTAATTCTGAAGAAAATTGAAGAACCTCACAGAAAGCTCCATGAAGCTGCACACGATGTCCTTGAAGCTGCCGATAAAGGCGACAAGGAAGCTGTTGAAAGACTCATAAAAAGAGTGCGCACAGACTATATGCCTAAGGTTCTTGCAGCAATTGGCGACGCTGAAAATGCATATAAATCCACTTTCAAGGAAACAGTAGTTGTAATTACTGAAGATGACCAGATGCTTGGTCTGCTTGTCGATAAGGTACTTGCGGTTGACAAGATTTCCTTTATCAACGGCGGAGGCGGTATGAACCTGCTTCTTCAGTCAAAGTATTTCTGCAATGTTGCGCGCTGTGAAAGATTTGATATGGAAATTCTTGTTATTGACGAGCGCGAGCTGCTTACGCTTTCCGATGTTGATACAACAGGAGTTGAGCTTCCGTAAACACAAAAAAGCTTGGGATTTTTCCCAAGCTTTTTTAGTTGAATTCGTGCATTGTGCTCTCAGCAATGCGGTGAAGCTCATCTTCTGTACAGATTTTACTGCTGTTTTTCAGCACTGCACCCTGAACGTAATCAGGAAGTGAAGCAAAATAAATTTTTGCTGTTTCACAGCTGTTTAACAATCCGTCGAGATTTTCATATTTTCTCATAAACCCTATTTCCTTTCGACTTGTCACAGAAATAGGGTTTGCGTTTTTTTCGCAATTATTCAGGTGCATATAAATTCCACGTTGAAAGCAAATCAGGGTTTACAACAATTTCACCTGTTGAATGAAGTTTGTATTCTCCCGCAGGAGCCTTTTTTACATTTTTCAAATCAGGCGGCAGAGTAAATTCATCACCGTCCTGTTTGCGAAATGTAATTCCGTTTTTTCTGTCAGCAGAAATTACTTCGCCGTAAAACTGTCTGCGTTCAATAAGCTGTTCATCGTGTGTATAATAGGTAATTCCCACAAGAATAATTTTACCGATTATATTTTTGTATGTAATCATCATAACTCCTTTTACCAGATAAACGGAATGAGTCTGTATTTTACCTTTTTCTTGTATTCAGCATAACCGTCAAGTCCTTTTTCCAGAACTTCCTCCTCGTTTTTAATACGCTTTACAAGCAGGAACGGCTGTAAAAGAAAAATCACAATTCCGATACCCGAACCGAGAACAATCGGGAAAGAAAGAAAAAGCAGGGTTGTCGCAAAATACATCGGATGACGTACAATTCCATAAAGTCCCGTGTCAATAACCTTCTGATTTTCCTGTATCTCAACAGTTCGTGAGAGGTATGTATTTTCACGCATGACCTCTGCGTATAGACCATAGGATACAAGCAGAAGCACAGACCCGATGATTACTGCCCACAATGGTAGATAAGTCAGTCGTAAGCGGAAATCAAGTGCCGATACAATAAATCCGACAATAAAAAGTATCAGTGACAGTGACACAACCTTTTTCTGTTCGCTTTCATTTTCATTTGTGTTAAGACGTTTTTCAAGCAGTTCAGGGTTTCTTATCCACAGCCAGCCACCCAACAGAAGCATCGGTACAAAAAGAAGCAGTATAAACAACCAGCCGTTTGAGTAATTCATTGTGCCTGCGGGAAGAAAAAGCATTATTCCTACCAGCACAAGTCCTGCCGCAAATTTAATAATTGCCTTGGTCAGAAGTTTAAAGTCCATCGTAGTCCTCCATTATGCAATAAAATTTCTTACTTCTTCTGCACGGGCTTTACCCATATCGTAACCCATCTGCCATGTTTCACGAAGCACCTTGGTGTTGCTTTCAAAGCTGTCCAGTTTGTATTCGGGACGGAAGATAATTGCCTTGCCGCGTCTTTCAAGCTCGTTGCAGAATTCAACCTGCTTGTTGTAAATCTTATGGCGGGCAAGAAGCAGCATTTCAATCTGCGGGTATTTTTTCTTGATAAGCTGGCTCATAACCACGTTGCCCTTGCCGCATTTTTTCACAAAGCCCTCAGGCTGTGTAAGGATAATCACGACCTTTGAACAGCCGTCCTTGAGTGCCTGTTTTACACAGATAGGTGAGGCAAGTCCGCCGTCAAAGTACGGGGTATCATTAATCATTATTGCAGGGAAATATCCGGGGATTGCACAGCTTGCACGGAGGAAGTTGAAGTTCTCATTGTCCTCCATTGCGTCAAGGTATTCAGGCTTGCCCGTAAGTGCATTTGTTACACCCACAAGACATTTTCCCTCGTACTGACGGAACGTTTCGTAATCAAAGGGAACAAGCTGCTGCGGAATTTCACCGTAAACGAAATCGAGCCCGAAAAGGCTTTTGTGCTTTTTGTAGTTGCCTGCACCGATGTAACGCTTGTCGTTGCGGTACTTGTCCATAATTTCAAGGTTTCTTCCGAACTGTTTTGAAACGTAGGAAACGCCGTTGGAAATACCTGCGGATACACCTACAACGTATGGAAATTCTATTTTTTCTTCAAGGAAAGCGTCCATAATTCCTGCGGAGTAAATCCCGCGGAATGTTCCGCCTTCAAGTACAAGTCCTGTCATAAAGCCAGTGCTCCTTTCGAATGCGTTTATCCGTCTTGCGGAAAATGTTTTTTTGTGGTATAATAAAGTAACAGAAAGTTACGGGAGGTGTCAGGGTGAAAAATAAGGTTCTTGTGACAACGCTTGCAATCTGCACAGCTGTGTGTACGGTTATTGCCGACTATGTCTACACGGGGCAGATTTACGACGAACGTGCCACTGAAATCGAACGCTATGAACAGCTTGACGCTGACCCGAATATGCTTTACTGCGGATATACTGTTGAACAGCTTGGTGAGGGATACGCAAAGCCTGAGTCAGTATTCGGCAAGGTTACAATCAACGTGCCGGTTATAAATCAGTTTCCCGAATTGCCCGTAGGCTGTGAAATAACAAGCGCAACGGCTGTACTGCAGTATCTTGGTTTTGATGTTGATAAAATATATATGACTGAAAATTATCTCCGATGGGACGATAATTTTACATACGATGAAAATATGGTTTCGCACGGTCCTGACCCGTACAAGGTCTTTGCGGGAAATCCTTACAACTGGGGATACGGTTGTTTTGCCCCCGTAATAACCGAGTCGCTCAATACGTTTTTTCAGCATAACGACCCCGATTATGAGGCGTTGTCCCTTGAGAATATCAACGAGGCGGATATAGAAAAGCTTCTTAACGAGGGCGTGCCGATGATAGTATGGGCAAGCCGTGAGATGAAGCCTTACAAATATCGTGAGCCTGCCGTGTGGATTCTCAATGACACAGGTGAGGAGTTTACATGGATAGGCAATTCCCATACCCTTGTGCTTTGCGGCTATGACAGCAATTGCTACTACTTCATGGACTGCGACGACAAAGCCGAAATCACAGCCTATTCAAAGGAAAGTTTCCTTAACCGCTTTGAGGAAAACGGAAGCCAGTGCGTGGTTGTGAAAATCAATGATTAAGCCATTTCGGGGTAATACATAAGTGCCATTACACGGTACAGCCAAAGGCACACCATATCAATTGAAAATGCGAATGCAGCAGCCCAGATTACAGAAATCACGGGCTGCTTTTTTATTGCAGTTTCTTTTTTCGGAGCAGGTGCATTCATACCTTTTGGAGCTTTATTGTCACGGATTGTTGCTGTCGCAAAAGCCCAGAAGCATGCTGCGGCATGAACGGCAATTCCTGCAAGAAGCAGGTACATGCTCCAGCCGTAAACACCGATAAACAGACGGAGAATTTCAATCCCGAAAATACAGATGATATTAACGGGTACGGTCTTGCAGAAGCTTAAATCCGTTTTTGTGACAAGCGTGAATATCAGCAGGAAAACAGGTACAACAACCGCATTCAGCAGAATAAGCTGTAAAAAGCTGCCGATAAGGCTTGCACAGAAAAGTGAATAAAACTGCATGGGAAACGTATCCCACAGTATCACCCATACAGCTGCAAATACAACTGCACCGACTGCCGCGTATATTTTATGTTTGAGGTCAAAGTAGTTATCAATTTTACGGAACAAATTTTATCAGCCTTTCTTTATGTATCGCTTTCAGACTTTCCCTCAGGAATAAACCAGTAGGAGTTCATTCCCGACAGCTGTGTAAGGCTTCCCTTCGGCATCTGGAATGTGGCATTGATAATATTGATCATATCACCGCAGCCGAACAAAGCCCCCCATAATCCCGCTGAAAGAAGAACACCTGTAAACGTACTTTCGGGAAGGAAAAGTCCTACAATAAACGGTACCCAACCAAGAATAAATGACGGCGCAAAGTTCATAACTATAAAACGTGTCTTTGACATTGGCTCTGTGCACTGAACAAACATCATACAATGCCTCAGTGAATAGTACAGATTAACAACCGTATCCTTGCCGCCCATACATACAGCGTGGATAAATTCATGCGGAACAGCAAGCAGAAGAGCAATCAAAGGTCCAAAAAAATATACGTTTTTCATACACTCGGCTTTGTCCGTTAAGAACAACAGAACAGCCATAATCAACGCTATCGGAATACAAATCAGAAACGCAACAGCGTTTACCATTGCCATTGATTTGGGTTCCTTGAACATCACCGCATTTTCAGGCAGATTGCCTTTGGGCAGGTCGTCGTATGATTTGAATTTTCCTCTGAAGATAAGTTTCATTGTTGTTTTACCCTTTCGTCGATATACTTATTGTTCTGTATAAATGTCCAAACCGCAACCGAAATAATTATCACATATCCGATTATACTCATCGGCACGGGTATCTGTTCAAACAGGAAAAAACCTGCAATTGCCGCAAAAACAACCTGAGAATAGTCATAAACAGAAACCTCTTTTGCAGGTGCAAAGGAATACGCACCTGTAATTGCGAATTGTCCCCCCGCGGCAAAAAGTCCTGCAAGGAGAAGTATGAGAAGTTGTTTTGCTGACATCGGTCTGAAGTCTGCAAGCATGATCGGGAGCGTTACAATGCATGAGAAAACCGAGAAACAGAATACGATTATCGGTCCTTTTACCTCGCGCTTTCCCATGTAGCGCACAAAGGTATATGCCGCACCTGCCGCCGCACCGCCCAGAAATCCGATAAGCGACGGAACAAGCTCCATATTGGAGAATGTAGGACGGATTATGAAAAGGCTTCCGATAAAAGCAATTACAACTGCAATAATCTGTTTTGGCGACGCTTTTTCTTTCAGAATGAATATTGAGAAAATTACTGCAAAGAAAGGGGACAGCTTGTTAAGCATCGAAGCGTCGGCAAGAGCAAGCTTATCTATTGCATAGAAATTGCAGAGTATGCCGATTGTTCCGCACAGTGCACGCAGGAACATTGCTTTTCGGCAGCCCTTTGGTATTTTTACGGGAGTATGTGTCTTTGCAAGAGTTACCGCCGCAAAAATAGCCGCCACAAAATTGCGGAAAAAGCTTTTCTGAAAAGGAGGCAGATCTCCCGCAAGCCTTACGCAGGAGTTCATTCCTGTGAAGAGAAGCGCCGATATTATAATCAGCAGCACCGCTTTGTTTTTTCTGCTTGATTCAGGCAACTGAAACCGACCTTTCGAAATTTATTTTGCAGCCCATATTTTGCTGAAAGTCTGCAGTACCTTTGCCATATCAATAGGTTTTGTAAGATGTCCGTTCATGCCGCATTCAACGGATTTTTTCATATCCTCATCAAATGCGTTTGCTGTCATAGCAATAATCGGTACGGTGAATGAATCGAGCCTGTCAGTGTTGCGGATGCGTTTTGTTGCTTCAATACCGTCCATAACAGGCATGCGTATATCCATAAGAATTGCATCGTAGTAGTTTTCTTCCGAAGCACAGAATTTGTCAACAGCAACCTGCCCGTTTTCGGCAAGCTCAGCGGTAATTCCCTTTGCTTCAATGAGTGTGCGTGCTATTTCGATGTTGAGTTCGTCGTCCTCAACAATGAGAATACGCTTTGAAGCAAAGTCAATATCACCGTATACGTTGTTTTCGTCCGGTGTTGGTTCTTCTGTGATTTTCATTGGAATTGTAAAGAAGAATTCCGAGCCTCTGTCAAGCTCACTGCGTACTTCAAGCTTTCCTCCGAGGAGCTTTACAAGATTGCTGCTTATTGCAAGCCCAAGACCAGTTCCGCCGTATTTTCTTATTGTATCAGCGTCAGCCTGTTCGAAGTTGTTGAATATCTTGTCCAGATTTTCTTCACTTATTCCTATACCTGTGTCTTTTACAGAGAACATGATATTGACAGTATTTTCATCATCGCATGGTTTTTCCGAAACAATGAGCTGTATACCGCCTGTGCTTGTGAATTTAACGGCATTGCCCATAATGTTGACAAGAATCTGATTAAGCTTAAGAGGGTCACCAAGCAGATGTATGTGCTCAACATTGCTTTCAATTTTAAGCCAGATACCCTTATCTTCAGTCTGTACCCTTATCATAGTGTCAATCTGCGAAATAAGCTCTTCGATATTGAGATAGGTTTCCTCAGTGGTCATCTTTCCGCTTTCAATACGTGACATATCAAGAATATCATTAATGAGTGAGAGCAGGTAATGAGATGATTTGTCAATCTTGTCAAGACATTCCATTGTTGACTCGGAAACATTTTCGGAAGATTTCGCTATTGCTGTCATGCCGATAATAGCGTTCATAGGAGTTCTGATTTCGTGTGACATTTTTGAAAGGAACTCACTCTTTGCACGGCTTTCACGTGATGTTCTGGACTTGGAAATATATGCTGAAATTATTTTTGTCAGTTCACAAAGATTGATAATCACGTTGTCATCTTCGTTTATATCATGCAGTTCGTATACAATTACTCCTGTCATTGAATCATTATCATTCATCGGAACAGAATAAGGTGTACCCTCGCTGGCACGCTTGCCCAGTTCAGGAGCAGTATTGCGTTCAAAAAGAGCAGTATCCGATATTTTGTAATCCCTGCCGGTGAACTTGCTTTCAAATTCGGCATAGGCTGCCTTTCCTGAGATGTAATTCATCATTTCAATCGGAGCCATTTCCGGAGAGTTCCACTGCATATCAAGTCTTACAGTGTAGTAATCCTTGTTCATAGTGAAAATAAGGATACGGTCCATTTTCAGCATGCGTCCCGCTTTTTTCAGAAGCACTTCAAGAGCAATGTGGATATCATCGGTTTTTTCAAATATGTTGAATGCGAATGAGATGATATCGGTAACTTCTTCAAGACGCACATTCCCGAACGGCATGAAATTATGCGGGCCTGACTTATTGAAATCGTTTATGAAATCCGTCTTTGTTGTAATTTCGTCAGCAAAAACAATTCCTCCGAGTTCCTCACGGAAACGGAAAGCCGCCGCTGACGCAAAACGTGTTTTGCGCTTAGAGGAAGACATAGGCTCCGTATGCGTTCTCAGATATGCGCCCACAACGCTTTCAACCCTGAGCTTCTCATGGGAGTAAATCGAAGCGATTTCGTCCATGATTTTCCTGAAGAATACCCTTGCTTCATCTTTTGATGTAATTGTTGTAATTATTACAAATTCGTCCATTCCGCCCCTGTAAACAACAAATTCTTCAGGAACGTTGCGTCTGATAACATCAGCAACCTCTTCAAGAACAGCTGAACAGAATGTTCGTCCGTAGCGGTTGAGCATAACATCAATTCCGACAAGTCTGAGGATTGATGAAATTGCAGAACTTCCGTTGTATTCCATAACGAATTTGGAAACAAGAATCTCGCCGTAGTCGGAAGTATAGAATTTTGTAACAGGGTCACGTCTTTCAAGTTCAAGACGTTTCTGTTCAAGTTCTTTTTCTTTGGTAACGTCCTTGGCGCTGGCAATGATGCGCAGGAGCTTTCCGTCGTTGTCATAAACGCATCGGCTTTTTGCATATGTCCATATATATCCGTCGCCCTTGGGTTTCTTTATGCGGAAATATACACCGTCTTCCCCGATACTTCCGTTTATGAAGCTGAGCATTGTGGATATATAATCCTTATGAGTGACTTCACCGTTTTCAACAAGCGCCTTGAAATTTGCATATTCATGGGATTTGATATCTCCGCTGCGGTTATTATTGGGGAAATAATGCATGTAGAAGGTGTCTGTCACACAGTCGTATTCAAGAATATTTTCGTTTATGCTTCTCAGAGCAATCAGGTATCTTTCACGCTCCGTGATAAGTTCATTCTGGTATTCGGTACGCTTTGAGCTTAAAGCGTTCAGTGCCGCAGAAAGCTCATATATTTCGGAAATGTTTGTATCAACCATACCGATAACGCCGTTGTGGTCTGTAGTACGGACTTTTTCCGCAAGCTTTTTGATTGGCTTTGCCGCAAAACGTGCTGTGAAATAAACCGTAGCCGTTCCGATGATGATGGACACAATAAGAGCAATTGTCAGACGGAGTCTGAAGATGCTGAAATCAGTGTAGATGTTATCCTCATTATCAACAACACCAACAGCCCATTTTTCTTTTTCGTAAAGTGAATCTTCAAGGTAAAGCTTCAGGTCAGTGAATGCACAGAGTGCACGTGAGCCATCTATTTTAGTTTCATTTATTTCTTTCAGCAAGCTGTCTTCATGAGTGATGAATTTAAGAGACTTGTTCTTATACTGGTCAAAGCCGTTTGACGTTTCGGAAACGGCATCTATAGTTATGTAGTCGTTGCCCTTGCTATAGGAAAGAAGCGCATAACATCCGCTTTCCTTTCCCGTTGCTTCCTCGGAAGGCAGCAACTTGGCAATGCTGTCAACGGAAACTGTTATGCCCACGACGCCTACAACAGTGTTGTCAATTATAATCGGCTCGGAGTAAGCAATAATCAGATTGCCGTGATAGTTGTTCTTTTCCGAAAGATAGAATGGTCTGCTCCAATAGCCGAGCTCTCTTGAGCCAACATAAGGATTATCATAAGCCGTAATAACAGGAGTGAAAAAATAGTCCATATCCGTGTCAAGCGGATTGTATCTGAATTTATCTGTCCAGTTAAGGTCAAGGGGAATATTGTATTTTTCAGAGATAAGAGATGAACCTTTGAGCATAATAATGTCAGAATAATCCGCAGCAGCGGAGTCGGACTGTACATCGCTGAAAAAAACGCCTCTGTAGCTGGACTGGAAATTCTTCATCGGAGCGCTGTCAGATGTATTTGCAAGAACAATAAAAGCGCCGTCAGCAGGGCTTACCTGAAGCGAGCTGAGAACGTCACCGGAAATATCAACGAGAAAATCGGAAGCATATTTGTCGCTGTCCAGAAATTCATCTACTGAAAGAGCATATTTCGAAGCAATAGCCTTGTAGGATTTCTGAACAGCCTTTTCTATTGCCGGAACACCACTGCGTTTGCGCAGCAATTCTGTTTCAACGTAAAGCGCACGTCTTGCGGAGCTCTCAACCATAAGCGACTCACTGTTTGTGTTGATTTTGTCCTCTGAGCCTGAAATTGACATAACAGCATAAAAAATCATAGCCTGAAGGAAGGTTATGATGAGCAATGGTATAATAATTTTCCGCATAAGCGGAGCACGTTCCTTGAATTTGTTTTTGTTGTTATTCATAAGAATTTTCCTTTATTAATAAAATTTTGGAAATGACCTCTTGAATGTTATCTTACATTATACCATATTTAAGCAAAAAAAACAATAGAAAAAATGACATATTCCGCAAAAATCTTTTTACTCCTCAGGATATGAAAAATTCCATTCTTTCCTGAGTCCGTCCATAATTTCCATAATAGCCAGAGTGTCTGCAAGCGGATTGATACGGCTTTCTTTCAGTCCGTCAGCAAGACAGCTCTGAACCTCCATGATTTCAAACTCGTAGCCGTTGCAAAGATGCGGGGTAATGCTTTCCTCAACAAGCTTGTTGTTCCTGTCATAAAGGCGCACCGTGTCCGTGCAGAAAAACCACGGATTGAACGCAATCCTGCCGTCTGTGCCTACAATTACCGCATGGTTTTCGTTGTCAATATCGAAGCCGCTTACAAAACTTGCATAAGCGTTTTCGTACTGCATTATAACTGCCTCGTCCATATCAACCCCAAGCTTGTCAATATTGACCGCAGAGCTGATTTTCTTCGGCTCAAAGCCAAGGAAAGATGTGATAAAGCTGAGTGGATAAACGCTCAGGTCAAGCAGTGCACCGCCGCCCAGCTCAGGACGGAAAAGTCTGTCGTTTTCATCGAAATCAACAGCGTTCGAAAAGTCCGCACGGATAGCCTTTATCCTGCCTATTCTGCCGCCGTCAACCCATTCCTTTGCCTTGCGGAAAGCAGGCAGACACTTTGTCCACATAGCTTCCATAAAGAACACATTCTTCTCCTTTGCAATGTCAATCAGTTCACGAAGCTGTGCGGCGTTGATAGTGATGCTCTTTTCGCAGAGAACGTTTCTGCCGTGTTCAAAACAAAGCTTCACATTTTCGTAGTGACAGCTCATCGGTGAAGCAACGTAAATCACGTCGATATTTTCGTCAGCAGCAAGCTCCTCATAGCTTCCGTAGCACTTCTCCGCACCGTACTGCCTGCCGAATTCATCAGCCTTTTGAATACTTCTTGAAGCGCAGGCGTAAAGTCTTGCGCCCTCAATGGAATTGAGCGCCTTGGCAAAGGTGTGCGCAATCTTTCCCGTAGCCATAATTCCCCAGTTGATAACCTTTTCCATAGTAACCATCCTTTCAATAAAAACAATTCAAGGGCACCCCGTATGGAGTACCCTTTTTAATTATTCCCAGGCCGTAAGCTTTGCCCATTCCTCGGGAGTAAGTTCATTGTCACGCTTGCCCGAAATGACAAAAAATCTGTCCTTTTCGGGAATTGTCCATGTCCCGAGCATATCGGTAAGAACCTCATGGTCCTTGTTCCATTCATGAAACTGTTCCTCAATCCAGTCAAGCATGGTATGGTAGCCGTCACGGGTCTTTTCGAAAACCTGTTCCGTAACGATTTCCGATAAATCAAAGCAGTTTATACCGTACCAGATTTCAACACGGATGTCGTCCTTGGGGATGATGTGGTAGTTGAAATCATCCTCGGAAGTGCCGCGCTTGTTACCGCTGTATTTTCCGCCCATATCGAAATATTCAAACTCGGGGATTTTGAAAACCCTCTCGCTCTTATCCATAAAATCAATCCTTTACAAGTGTTGGATTAATTATAGCATATTTTGTCGGGTTATTCAAGGGGGGTTATGGGGAGTTCGGGACAATCTTCAATGCTTACATTTCGGAAAAACGTCTGCCCAGATAGTTACAAATCAGTACAGCAGGCACCGTCAGGAAAAACCACAGCACAGAAAACGGCAGGCATATCTGTCCGAAAAGGTTGAACATCATTCCCGAATAGTCCCACACTCCCCAGCCGAGCCAGAGATTTACTATGCACCCTGCAATAAACTCCAGCACGGTAATTGTGATTGCTCCGAAAAGGCATTTCACCACCAGAGGCTCGTGGGGTCTTGCCATAAATCTGCGGAACATTATCAGCAGGCACAATCCCCCCGTAAGCGTCATGCTCCAGTGTGTAAAACCTCTGAATGTAACTTCAATCAGCGAATATATTACTCCTCCGAAAAGGAAAACGATAAAATCTTCAACAGCTCTCGGCATTTTACTTCTCCTTTTTATTTGTTCTATCTGTATTTTCAGCGGTTTGCACAGTTATATTACAAGAAAGTTATGTAAGGCGGTTTGTTGACATTTTGCAAAAAAAGTGGTAAAATGGCACTGGGGAATATTATGCAAAAGGACGATAAAAATGATTGATGAAAAATACAGCTTCCATGAGTTGACGGACTGTACCGAGGACTCTGAACTGGAAAGATTTATGAAGAATTTTTCTTCGAGAATGCAGCTTTACAGCGGCGGAATAAAGGAAATCCGTACCAAGCTTGAAATCCTTGACGAAGAATTCAAATCCAAATTTTCCTATAACCCCATACATAATATCGAGTCAAGGCTCAAAACCATTCCAAGCATCATGCAGAAAATCAAGGCGAAGGGTCTTGAAGTAAGCATTGATTCCATAACCGAAAATATTACGGATATTGCAGGAATACGCGTTATCTGCAACTATATTGACGATATATACCGTGTTGAGGAAATGCTTACCGCGCAGGACGATATAACTGTGCTTTATATGAGGGATTATATTAAAAACCCGAAACCGTCGGGTTACAAGAGCCTGCATCTTATAGTTGAGGTGCCTGTATTTCTTTCCACAGGACCTGTGCCCATGCCTGTGGAAATTCAGATACGTACAATTGCCATGGATTTCTGGGCAAGTCTTGAACATAAACTGAAATACAAAACAAGTACCTCTCTTGATGATGACCTGCACGAAAGGCTGAAGAAATGTGCTGATGAAATTTCAGTGCTCGACTATGAAATGCAGGATATCCACACCACAATCAATAAAAGAAAAAAATCGGAATAAACGAAAGAAAGGAGAGATATTATGCGCAGATGCTTATTGTGTATGATGCTCTCTTTCTGCCTTTTTATACTTACTGCCTGCAACGGTGATACAACTTCAGCAAACGTTGGGACATCCGCTGAAAGTCTGACGACTGCTGTTACAACTGAAAGTGAAACTGCCGTACCGGATGAAACTTCTCCGCCCGAAGATATTTCTTCTTCGGTAACAGTGAAGACTACAGCTTCATCGGTTACGGAAACAAGTACGGAAACCTCATCGGAAACAACAGAAACTTTGCCGACTGAAACCGTTTCGGAAACTGCATCTGACGAAACTCCTGCCATTACAGAAACAACAACTGCGCAGACTACCGTGCAGACTACTGCGCCTGCAGAAACAACAAAAAAGATTACTGAAACGAAAAAGCCGAAGGCTGAGGTCGTAATTCCAGAAGTGAAAATTCCTCTTGCAAGCGGTACAGATACTGCTGTAAACAACAAGGGGGAAATTGATTTCAGCTGTGCTGATGAAGGCTACATTTCGGCAGTTTACAAGGGAAAAAGTGAGCGTGCAAAGCTTCGTGTCAAGTGCGGTAATCTTCAGTATGACCATGACCTTGCCGCAGACGGTACAAGAGAATTCTTTCCGCTTATGGAAAGCGGAAGCTACTCGGTGAAGGTTTACGAGCTTGTTACGGGAAAAAGCTACGGCGAGGCGGTTTCTGCAGAGTTTGAGGTCAGGATAAAAAGCTCTACGGGAATGTATCTTTACCCCAACAAATATATTGATTTTGACAGTAAGTCAAAATGCGTGAAAAAAGCCGCAGAGCTTTGTGCGGGAATTGACGATGACGTTGAAAGAATAGCAGAAATTTTCGGGTATGTTGCAGGAAACATCACCTATGACAAGAAGCTTGCTGCAACTGTTACAAGCGGATATATCCCTGACCCTGACAGGACACTTGACAAGGGTACCGGAATCTGCTTCGATTATTCTTCACTTATGGCGGCAATGCTTCGCTCGCAGGGGATACCAACAAGACTTGTAATAGGCTGGGCTGAGCCTGATATTTATCACGCATGGAATGAGATTTATACCGACGAAACAGGCTGGATTACCCCTGAGCTGTTTCTGAAGAAAAAGGGTTTCAATATTGCCGACGCAACCTTTTACGCAGGCAATTCAAACAAGAAAAAAATTGCGGATTATATTGAGGATGAAAGCAATTATTCCGCTGTATACAGATATTGACATAATGAGATGGAAGGATGATTTGAGATGGCAATTAAAATGCTGACAAATGAGGAAACTGCGTTTTTCTGCGAACAGCTTGCAATGATACTGGAGGCAGGCGTACCCATTGCCGACGGTATCGAGGTGCTTGCGGAGGATGCAGGTGATAAGCGTTTCAAGGAGATTTCTGATACCCTTGTAAAGCTTATGAATGAGGATATGACTGTTTTCAATGCAATGGACAAATCTGGAATTTTTCCCGATTACGCAGTGAAAATGGTGAAAATCGGTTCGATTACAGGACGTCTGGAGGACGCCCTCAACGGGCTTGCAAATTACTACTCAAAGCGTGCCGAGCTAAGGCAGACGCTGAAAAGCTCAGTTGCGCACCCTCTTATGCTTCTCGCAATGATGACTGTTGTTATTGTGGTTATGGTAATAAAAATTATTCCTATGTTCAGGGATATTTTCTTCCAGTTTGACGACAGCGCAGCGGCAGCTGTGGAGGGAAGCATTTCACTTGCTTACAGTATAGGCATCGGAGTAATGATTACCCTTGCCGCAGTGCTGGTCATAACTCTTGCGACAGTATTGATGATGAGAATTCCGTCCGCAAGAAAGGGCTTGTACAGCTTTGCTTCAAATTTTATACTGACAAAAGGCTTATCCGAAACAATGGCTATGGCCGATGTTACAAATGCAATCAGCATGATGGCTTCCTGCGGAATTTCACCCGAACAGTCGCTTGAGCTTGTGTATGACCTGACAGCAAACAAGCTTGTGCGCAAGCGTATCAAGGAATGTGAAAAAATGGTTCTTGACGGCGAGTATTTTGCGGATGCAATTGCAAAGTCAAAGCTTCTTCCGTCAGTGTATGCACATTCTCTCAAGGTTGCATACAAGTCAGGTGCATTTGATGCGGCATGGCAGAAAATCGGTGAGCGTTTCACGCAGGAATGTGACAGGAAAATTTACGGTGCAGTATCGTTCATTGAACCTGTTATAATCGGAATTCTGGCGGCAATAATCGGCTCAGTGCTTCTGGCGGTAATGCTTCCTATGACGGATATCATAACAACAATCGGTTGATTTGAGGAGTACATGAAATGGAAAAAAAGCGTATCAGCAGACTCACTGTTCTTTCGGTAATCCTGTTTGTGCTGGTAGTTGTATGGTTTCTTATTTCTGTAGGAAATGCAGACAGCGCCGCTGACAAAAGGCGTACTGACTCTGTTTACAGCACAGTTATGAACGGGGCTGTCCTCTGCTATTCAATAGAGGGGGAATATCCGCCCGACCTTGATTATCTGGAAGAAAATTACGGAGTAATTGTTGACAGTGACAAATATATTGTTGATTACAGATATTTCGGCGCAAATATACGACCTACGGTTTTTGTTGCCGAAAAGACGGAGGAAATCTGAAATCACAAGACATCGGAAAGGAGTGCATTTTTCCTTTCGGGAAAATGGTTATAGTTATGAACAGACCTGAAACAAAACGGCTTGCCGATATAACCAGTTCGGCAGCCAATATGACGCTGTTTCTGCTGTTTGCGGTATGCTGTCTGGTAATGATTACGGTTGCGGCGTCGGCATACGGGCGTATCAATGAAAACTACGGCAGCACCTTTAACTCAACGGCAGCTGTGCGTTACATAACAAATAAAATCCGTGCAAGCGAGAATGTGGAAATACTTGCTGAAAATCAGCTTCTTCTCGGGAATTCGGGTTACTGTACCCTTGTGTATCAGAAAAACGGGGTGTTGTACGAACGGCTTTTTGCCGAGGGCGACATTGTCGTTGCAGAGGGCGGAGAAGAGCTGTTCCGTGCGGAAAAGCTTTCACTGATAAATAAAAACGGTATTATTTCGGTTACTGTTACCGACGACAACGGCGGAAGCTTTGAAGCGTTCTGCCGCAAGGCTGACGGAGGTGACGGAAATGCGTAGTCCGATAAAAGCGGTTCCGCAAAAGGGAAAGCTTAATCTTTTCCTGCTGGAAATGATAATCGTGCTGTTGTTTTTCAGCATTGCTTCTGCGGTAATCCTGAAAGCGTTTGTAGCGGCTGACAGAATGTCTGCTGAGAATATAAGACTTGAAAGAATGGCTTTCTGCGCACAGTCTGCGGCGGAAGTTTTTTCCGTCACATCAGACCTGGGAGAAACTGCGGAAGCGGTTTTCGGAATTGAACGTGAAAAGCTTGAAAACACAACACGCATAGACATTCCTCTTGATGATGAATGCAGGTATTCATACATGAGTGACGCCTCTGTATATATGACAATGCAGATTACGGGAACAGAATATGACGGCAGACTAAGAATGATGAATATTTCTTTCAAGGACGATAAGGGCAAGCTGCTGTATGAAGTAAATACGGCGTCATATATTCCCGAAAGGACGGTGCTTGCAGATGAATAACAAACTGCGTCCCGCAGGTATCGGAACAGGTTACCTTTCTCTGATGATGATTTTTGTGGTGTTGTGTCTTACAATGCTGGCAGCATTGTCTTTTTCAGCAGCAGAGTCGGAAAGAAAGTACAGTGTAAAAAGTGCAGAATATACAAAAGCGTATTATGATGCAGATGCCCGTGCAAAGAAGACCCTTGCACTTGTTGCGGAAACCGTGGGAGAATACAGTGATTACAATGACTTCATGCTTTTAAGTGAGCTTGACGCAATTGACGGTATAAGCTATGAAAGCTTTCCTGACAGAATTGACATCAGCTGGACAACTGAAATAAACGACAGGCAGGGTATATATTCTGAAATCAGAATGAGCGACGAAGGAATTGATATTACAGACTGGCGTACAACACAGGGTGATGTTCCTGAGGAGGAACTTCTCAATGTATGGCTCGGCGAATAGAATGGAGAAATCAAGCAATGAACATGAAGGAAATTTTAATTGATGCGGTAAAAAAAGAAGCTTCCGATATTTTTATGGTGTCAGGTGCAGCCCTTGCGTATAAAATTCATGGACGTGTTGTTACTGTGGGAAAAGATACTCTTATGCCTGATGATACGCGCCTTGCGGTTTTTGAAATTTTTTCACTGGCGCAGATCGATATTTCAAGCCCTGATGATCTGAAGAATGAAATGGACTTTTCATTTTCAATAAAGGGCACAGGACGTTTCAGAGCAAACATCTACCGTCAGAGAGGCTCGTTTTCCGCTGTGCTGAGATGTGTACCGTTTGAACTGCCCGACAGCACAAAGCTCGGCATTCCCGAAACGGTTATGGGACTTTCCGAAATGAAAAGCGGCATTGTGCTTGTTACAGGTGCGGCAGGAAACGGAAAATCCACAACGCTCTCCTGCATGATTGACAAAATCAACACAAACTCCGAAGGGCATATAATAACAATAGAAGACCCGATAGAATTTCTCCATAAGCATAAGAAGTGCATTATCAGTCAGCGTGAAATAGGAATTGATACAGGCAGCTATGTTGATGCCCTCAGAGCGGCGCTGCGTCAGTCGCCGAATGTAATTCTGCTTGGTGAAATGCGTGACTTTGAAACCATTAATATTGCAATGACAGCAGCCGAAACAGGTCAGCTTGTGCTTTCAACACTGCACACAAACGGTGCGGCAAATACAGTTGACAGAATTATTGACGTGTTCCCGACAAATCAGCAGCATCAGATAAGAATACAGCTTTCAATGGTGCTTCGCGCTGTTGTTTCTCAGCAGCTTGTTCCTGCAATCGACGGCGGACTTGTTCCTGCGTTTGAAATAATGATTGTCAACAATGCCATCAGAACAATGATAAGAGAGCAGAAAACACATCAGATTGATACCGTGCTCCAGTCCGAACCGGATATGCAGACAATGGACAGTTCCTTGCTGAAGCTTTACCGTGACGGAATCATATCTGCGGACACAGCAGTCAATTTTGCATACAATCAGGATATCATGGCAAAGCGTGTCAGCAATTAAAACGTTGAACTTTCAACGTGTAAGCGTTTTCTTGTGCAGGCTGCATAAATCAGTATTAAAACTTTGTAAATTATTCGGAGAAAAAAGTGTAGCTTTTTTGCAATTTTCATGGTATAATTTTTACAGTTAAGTAAGTTTATATTATGTGCGTGAAATATATTGACTTGAAATTCATTTTAGGAGGATATCACAATGGATAATAACAAGAGAAAAGCTTTGATAAAATCCGTTGCTGCCTTTACTTTTGCAGTAAGTATGTTTGCTGCACAGTCCCCAGCTGCAAGCGCAATGGAGGCTGATGCTCTTTCTACTGATGTTGCAGGTGCATCTGTTCTTTCCGATGACGATAACGACGGCGCATCTGAAGAAGCTTCCGTTACAGACGGAAACAATGATGATACTAAAGATATCGAAACTAATGAAACAGCTACACTTGATGAAGCTCCTGCAGAAGAAACTCCTGATGCAGAAGTTGCTCCTGCTTCAGAAGAAGCTGCTGTTGATGCCCAGGCTGAAGCAGCAAAGGGTATCCTCGGCGATGCAAGTGGCTTTAATATTTTTGTTGAAGGTGACTATACAAATATCAATGGTAATGTAGACGTTGGTAACGGTACTACTACAGGTAATGTTGCTGTCGGTGGCAATATTTCTCTTGGTGGTGACAATGTATCCGCAGGTAATGTTGTTGTCGGCGGTGAAATTGTCAAGGGCGGATATATGGAAGGCGTAAATGTAACTAATGGAGGCATTGACTTCGAAGGTACATTCTCACAGCTCCGTGACCTTTCCGCTGAACTTGCAGGTCTTGATGCAAATGGTACAATTACAAGTAGCTGGGGTAATATTGTATTCACAGGTACAGACGAAACTCTTAATGTATTTACTATTACAGCAAATGATTTTGGTAATTTATTCGGTTTTGCTTTCCAGTTCAATGTAACTGAAGGCTCAGCTTCTGTTGTCAATATCACAGGTGACGGCGATGTTGACCTTAGTGCTTTATGGGGCGCATACTATAATGGTCAGCCTCTTGCAAACACAAATCCTAACAATGATAATATCCTTTTCAATATTACAGGTAATTCCAAGGTAAATATCGCAGGAAGCACAGGTGCCGTTCTTGCGCCTAATTCCGATGTTTACGGTACATGGTTTGGTGACCATTTTGAAGGTTCCCTTATTTGTAAGAACTATTTCGGCGGCAATGAATTCGGCGGAACAGCTCTTGATGACGATGCTGATAATGATATTGCTGACGTTCTTGACGGTGTTTTGAATCCAGCAGAACCAGAGCAGCCAGTTGAACCAGAGCAGCCTGTTGAACCAGAGCAGCCTGTAGAACCAGAGCAGCCTGTAGAACCAGAGCAGCCAGTTGAACCAGAGCAGCCTGTAGAACCAGAGCAGCCAGTTGAACCAGAGCAGCCTGTAGAACCAGAGCAGCCTGTAGAACCAGAGCAGCCAGTTGAACCAGAGCAGCCTGTAGAACCAGAGCAGCCAGTTGAACCAGAGCAGCCAGTAGAACCAGAGCAGCCTGTAGAACCAGAGCAGCCAGTTGAACCAGAGCAGCCTGTAGAACCAGAGCAGCCAGTTGAACCAGAGCAGCCAGTTGAACCAGAGCAGCCAGTTGAACCAGAGCAGCCAGTTGAACCAGAGCAGCCTGTAGAACCAGAGCAGCCTGTAGAACCAGAGCAGCCGGTTGAACCAGAAAAGCCAGTTGAACCAGAGCAGCCTGTAGAACCAGAGCAGCCAGTTGAACCAGAGCA
>JAZUSM010000093.1:0-13359 GCA_045606725.1 Oscillospiraceae bacterium
ACCCTTGAAAAGGGGGGCGAAACTCCTAATGTCGCATTGCTAACTCTACAACAATTGTTGCAATAAATTACAATTTATTTTCCCTCGAAATCATGTCCTGATAAAAATCACACAGCTCCGATGCGGCTTCGATGGAGAAGCTTTCCGCTTGCATAAGCACCCCTTTTTCCGTTTTCACGGGGCGGATATGCACCTGACCTTTTTCGTTTTCAAACGTTATTCCGTCACCCGAAACACGCTTGTTTGCGGTACTTCCGAACAGCTTTGTCGGGTGCTTGCCGATGGGCACAAATCTTGTACACACGGCGCTTTCGGGAATTTCCCCAACCGCTTCGGCGAGCCTTATTCCCCTGCTTTCAAGCACGGACAACGTTTCAAGCATAAGCATTGCTCCGTCACGTACAAAGGGTGCTTCGAGGGCGAGTCGACGTGCTGAAAAATCGCTTCTGTCCGAGGGGCAGAGGCTGTAGCGGTGCACCTTTCTGCCGTACTTTTCGGCGAGCCTTTCCGCTGCTGCGGGGAAATCCTGCGGCAAGGCGATATCCCTGCCTTGTTCAAAAAGATTTTTACAGCAGATAAGCACCAGCTTATCCTCGAAAACGTACCCGGTTTCGTCGGTGTAGGCGGAAACTCCCCTGCCATTTGAATTGATGTGGAAAACTATCGGTGCGCCGTCCTTGTCGTTTATTCTGGTGAGAATTTTTTCACACACCTCCGATACGGTTTTTCCTGATGTGCTGAGCACGGCACGGCTTTCCGCAAGCTTTTCAGGTGCGGCTTTTTCCAGTGCGTTTCCGTACATTTCCGTCATTGCGGAAACGTCCCTGACCCTGCCGAAACGGTTGAAAGCGGCGGTGGGGTAGCTGCCCTGCATACCCTGCTCCACAAGCTTTTCCTCACGGCGTGAAAGGGGCAGGCCGTCCCCTGAAAAAATACGGATTTTCGTTGTTACTCCGCTGTCGATATAACAGCAGGCGGAAAGACCTGATTTTTCCGTGCAGAAACAGAGTGCAGGCTCGCTTGCAGCGCCGAAAAGCCATGCTTCTCCCCCAGCGGCGGCAATACCCGTGCAGAGGGCAAGGGCGAGGCACTCGGAGGGGGCGTTGTCATAGAAAGCTACTCCGATTTTTCCGCCGAGTGTGGCAAGTGCGCTTCCTGCAAGGGCGGCGGTCTGAGGGGTGATGACGCTTCCTGTTTCGCCGCAGATGCCGTCGTCGGTGATTTTCAGGGGAAGCACCGCTCCGCCCGTGTCGGATTTTGCGCAGGAGTACGCTTCAAGCCGTGCCCCGCTTCGGATTTTCACGCCGCTCTGCACCACAGCCTGCTCGCCGATAACTGCGCCGTCGCCTATTACCGCGCCGCTTTCGGCAGTTGCTCCCGAAAGAAGTCTTGCGCCGCGTCCCACGAAAGCACCCTCAAGCTTTACCCTTTCGCCGATGTATGCCCCGTCGGAGATGATTGCGCCGTTTATTTCTGCGCCTCTGCACACGGTAACATTTTCGCCGATTACCGTGCCCGAGGTGATTTTTACCCCGTCGGAAATGCGTGCTGAATTGGCAATGTGGGTTTTTATGCCGAGGCGGTCAAGCATGAATTTTTCTGCGGCAAAAAGGTCGTCGGGAGTTGCTGCAGAGTAAAAATTGCCGTCTGCTGTGAAGTTCATAACCTTGTCAGTGCCGACAACAGCGGGAAGAAAGTCCGTCAGCAGGTCGGAGTAGCTTTCAGCCTTTTCAGCAACGGCCTTGTCGAAGATGAAAATTCCCGTCAGTGCAAGGTCGGACTGACAGCTTTCACGGGCAGGGTCGGCAATAACGGCGGTAATGCGGTTGTTTTCGTCAGCAACAGCAAGAGCGTGCTGAGAGGGGGCGTCGGAGGCGCAGGTGACAATTGTTACGTCAGCACCCGTTGCGGAGTGGAATTTTTCAGCGGCAGACAGGTCAAAATCGAAAAGGACGTCCCCGAAAATCACGGTAAGGAAGCCGTTGCAATCCTTTGCGGCACGGGCAACGGGCAGACAGCTTCCGCATGGGAGAGTGCTGAAAATCAAGTCAGCATCGGGGCAGTCGGAAATATGCTCAGCAACAAGGTCGGAACGACGGTCAGCGGCAACGGAAATGCTTTCGTAGCCGTGTTTACGGAGGATATCAAGAGAGTAGTCAATGAGGGGTCTGCCGCAGATTTTCAGCAGTGCCTTGGGGGAGTTGTCAGAAATAGGACGAAGTCGGTTTCCCTCTCCGCCTGTAAGTATCAACGCAGATTTTTCCATAAAATCAACCTTTCTGTTTTTTCACAGTATTGACGGGTTTTTGAACGATAATTCAAGGATAAATGATAATTTATCGTTGAGTTAGGAGTTAGGAGAGTGGAGTGTGGAGTTAAAGAGAACCATAGTTTACACAACAATTCCACACTCCTAACTCCAAACTCCAAACTCCACACTCCTCACTCAAATTATTACAATCCGTTTACATTTTACCGAAATTATGGTTACAAAAATCCGCAGATGTCGCAGATAAACCAAAAATCGGCGGTTGACATTTGCTTTTTTCATAATAATTGGTATGCCGCTTTTCCTTGACTTTTTTGTTAATATGTTGTATAATTTTTAATATGTCAGCTTATGTGATTTTTTAGCTGACGTATACATTGACATTACTATTTTCGGAAGGAAGTTGATTATGGACTCTGACGGGCTTACCGGAATTATTCTTATTCTGGTGCTTATTCTTTACAAGGCTTTCTGCACGTTATGCGAAACCGCTGTGACGGAAATTGATGACAGAAAAGTGAAAAATGCTCCTGAAAAAACCAAGGGCAGAAAAACGCTGCTGAAGCTGCTGGAAAAACCCTCAAAGCTTGTTACGGCTTTTGCAGTCAACAGGGTTACGACGGCGATTGCTATTTCATGGCTGGCGCTGATTTATTTCTGCGATGAGCTTGCATATGGCGTTTACATGCTTATCGGCGGCAGGGGTGAACCGGTGACAATCAATATTGAAGCGCCGATTTTTATGGTGCCTGCGGCGATTGTCATTCTGCTGGCAAGCGTTGTTGTGATAACCGTTTTCTGTGAGGGTATACCCAAGAAAATTGCGGTAAAGGGCGGCGACAAGCTTGCTTATTTCTGCAGCGGCTTTGTAAAATATCTGGTTATAATTCTTATGCCGATGACTGCGCTGTCGTCGCTGCTTATCAGGATTTTCTCCCCTGTTTTCGGTGTGGGCGGAATTCCTGAGCGTGAGGTTGTTACTGAGGAGGAAATCCTCCTTATGGTTGACGCGGGCAACGAAACGGGCGTTATTGAGGAATCCCAGCGTGAGATGATTAACAATGTGTTCGAGTTTGATGACCTTATTCTTTCGGATGTCATGACCCACCGCACGGATGTTGTTGCGGTTGAGGACACGGCAGGGGTTTCCGAGGTTGTCAACGCTTCAATCGGAAGCGGCTTTTCACGAATTCCCGTGTATGAGGACACGATTGACCATATTGTGGGAATTATCTGCGTGAAGGACCTGCTTTGTCTGGTAGGTTCGGAGGCGGCGGAAAGTGCTGACATAAAGCATTTTGTCAGGGATATAATTTATCTTCCCGAATCTGTCCCATGCGGTGAGGCTTTCAAGAGGCTCACGGCGGAAAAAATGCAGATGGCTGTTGTAATTGACGAGTACGGCGGCACTGCGGGGCTTGTGACAATGGAGGATATTGTCGAAACAATCGTCGGCAATATTCAGGACGAATACGACGACGAGGCGGAGGAAATCATTCAGATTTCCGATGACACATATACAATTGACGGCACGGCTGACCCTAAGGAAATTATGGATAAGCTCGGTGCGGAGCTTCCTGAGGAGGATAAGTTCGACACGATGAGCGGCTTTATTGTTGAGCTGCTGGGGCGTATTCCCGAGGAGGACGAAAGTCCTGCGGTCGAATACGGCGGAATTGTGTTCACGGCGCTTCTGACGGAGGAAAAATGTATCACAAAAATCAAGGCGCAGATTCTTGGAGAAAAGGAACAGGCGCTTGAAAACACAACGTCTAATAACGGCAATAATGAAAAATCAAAAAAGGAGAGCTTGAAAAATGAAGAAGAAAATTAGTCTTATTCTTGCGCTTCTTATGGCGGCAACAATGCTTGCGGGCTGTAAGGAAACAGATGAGGGCACAGAGGGACTTCCTGAGGTTGCCACTACAACTGCGATGTCTGAGCTTACTCAGATGACAGTTGCTGAAACTGAGGAAACAACTGTTCCTGAGATTACAACAGCAGAGGAAACAACTACTGCTTCCGAAAGCGAAACTGAGGCTGAAACAACTACTGTTTCTGAAAGTGAAACCGAAGCTGAAACAACTACTGTTTCCGAAACTACAACAGCTTCAGAAACAACAACAAAGGCTGCTGCTGAATGGAATGAAACAGAAATCAGCGAAACTCTCTATGTTGTTTCAAACTGCTATTCAAGAAAGAAGGCTATCGTTGGTTCCGAGTCCGTTAAGCAGTACAAGGCAGGAACTGAAATCCATATCGTTGCTGCTACAGACACAGGCTACTACAAGCTCGCTGACGGCACATTCATTCACTCTGACTATGTAAGCGACCAGAAGCCTGCTGAAACTACAGCTGCAACAACAAAGAAACCTTCTTCCGATGACAAGCCTGCTGTTACAGAGGAAAAGCCTTCAAAGCCTTCAAAGCCTATCAGCTCTTCCTACAAGGTAAGCTATGAGGACAGATATCCTTACAAGCAGCTTTCCGCTGACGAAAAGCAGCTTTATGCAAATATCGTTGAAGCAGCTGAAAACTTTGAATCAGAAGCTGTTGTTCCTAACGGTATGTACGGCGATGACATCGACAAGGTTTATACTATCGTATTCAACAACGAGCCTCAGCTTTTCTGGCTCTCCACATCCATTCCTAACATGAACTATTCAACTGGCAACCTCAAGATGAATTACGCTATCACACGTGATGAGGCTGAGGATGTTCAGAGGGAAATTGACGCTACTGTTTCCGATATCATGTCCACAGTAGCAGGATACTCCAGCACAATCAGCAGATACAAGGCTATCTATGACTGGGTTATCACAAACAACGACTTCTCCCTTCAGGGCAGCTTCGAAACCTGCGGCGTTTACGACAGCCTTACAGGCGGCGGCGAGCTCCAGTGTCAGGGCTATGCCAAGACATTCCAGTATCTCTGTGATGTTGCAGGTCTTGATTCCATGGTTGTCTGCGGTAACAATACTGAGGGCAGCACTCACGCTTGGAACGTTGTTTACTGCGATAACGGCTACTACATAATCGATACAACATGGGGTGACCCTGCAAATGACTACGGCAAGAGAAGCTATGTACGTTATCTGTTCTTCCTTGCAAATGATGAGATGATTGAAAATACTCACCTCAACCCTGGTAACCCTGTAAGAAAGAGCGGAACATCTCTTTACCTCTATGACGCTCCTGCTTGTACAAAGACTGCCTGCTACTACTTCAAGGCTTATGACAAGGTTTACGACAGCGAGTCCGAGGCTTTCGATGGTATGAAGGCTGAAATCAAGGCTGCTGTAAAGGCAGGCAAGAACGTTGCTCACATTCAGGTTACAAGCCACGACCTCTGGGAAACAATGAGAAGCAACTCCTACTGGAAGAAGTATCAGGAATACGCTCAGTCACTCGACAGTGATGTTGACTTGATGAAACGACAGACAACACTTACAGAAGATGTTCTCGTAGTTCAGTTCGACATCGTTTATAAATAAAATTTAATCGGGGGCGGGGGAATAATTTCACTCTGCCCCTATACCTATTTGAATATGCTGAAAGGAAAATTATTATGAAGAATACTCGTAGAAAATATGCTGTTCTTGCAGTTCTTCTTGCAGCTTCAATGCTTGCAGGCTGCGGCGGCGATAACGGTACAGCTGCGGAGGATACCTCCGTTTCCATCAATGTCATCGGCGGTAATGATGCTGCTGAAGGTAATTCCGAAGCAGCAGGCAATGCTGCTGAAACCCAGGCGCCTGTTATTGTAACTGATGAGGGCGGCGAAGCTGTTACAGGCGTTAACGGCGACGTGCTTACAGAACCTGCTGTAACAACTGCTCCCCCATCTACAGGCTCTCTCAGCGAGGAGGAAATTCTTGCTCAGATGACTGCTACAACTGCTCCGCTGGAAAAGCCTACAGTAAGCCAGAACAGCGGTGTGCGCTATGCTTATGAAACACTTACCAGCAGAGAAAAGGAGCTTTACGACAAGATTGTTGAAGGTATCGAAAACCTCGGCTTCATTATCTGCGAGGAGGACGAATACACTGTTGAAGAATGGGTTAAGATTTACAGCCTTGTTTACAATCAGGAAGCTCGTCTTTTCTACATGGGACCTAAGGTAAAGGTCGGCAAGCTTTTCTATCTGACCAAGGATACGGATGCTATCAACAAGATGCAGAAGGATATCGACGCTGTTGCTGACAAGCTTGTGGCTGAGGCAAACGGCAAGTCCACTACATTCGAAAAGCTTCAGGTTTTCCACGATTACCTCGTGCTCAACTCTACATTTGAACTTAAAGAAGACAAGACAACCGCAAACTACAACGCTTCCATCTACAACGCTTTCGGAAGCGGCGAGGCTCAGGGCAACATTCAGTGCGTAGGTTACGCAAAGGCTGTTCAGTACCTCTGCGACAAGGCCGGTATTGCATGTATGGTTGTAACAGGCGAAACAGAGTCCGGTCAGACTCACGCATGGAACATCGTTGACGTTGACGGCGTATGGTACAACTTCGACGTTACATGGGATGACCCTATCCTCAGCACTCCTAACTACAAGAATATCCGTTACAACTACTTCCTTGTTCCTGATAAGTACATCGACAATGTAACACACTTCCACAGAAGTGAAAAGAAAATGTCCAGCGGCAGCTACATCAAGCTTTTTGATCCGCCTGTATGTACAGAAACAGCTCAGAACTACTTCGTGAAGAAAAATCTCGTTTACAGCGATTTCGCTTCCGCTGAGGCTGCTCTCAAGGCTGAAATCGAAAGAGCTGCAAAGGACGGTTCAAGAACAGCTCAGATTACTGTTGCTTCCAAGGACCTCTACAATCAGATTTATGACGCAAGAATGGACTACAACTCCTACGCTAAGAGCTTTGACGGCGTAAAGGGCGTCAGCGACGAGTGTAAGGAAAGCATGCTCCTGATTGAATTCGACGTTATCTACAAGTAAGATTATGAAAAAGCTTTCAGGTGCGGTTCTTGCGGCAATGCTTGCGGCGGCGACGCTTGCAGGCTGCGCAAGGGTTGACGAAAATCCCGAGGCGGTAAAGACGGAGATTGCTCCTGCGCAGGCGGACGAGGCTTTTGTATCGCCTGTCTATGAGGCGCTTTCCGAGGAGGAAAAGGCGCTGTATGAGCAGGTCAGGGACGCTGTTCTCGGCTTCGAGGAATTCGTTAAGTTTGACCCTCCCGTTCAACGTGACACGGTAAGAAAAATCTACAGCCTTGTCTATTCTCAGGAAAGAAATTATTTCTGGCTCAGCAATATTTTCTATGCTCCCGACAGCGAGGTTTCCATGCTGAGAATGAATTACCTCTATGAGCGTGAGGACGCTGAGATAAAGCGTGCGGAGCTGGATTTTGCCGCTTCCACAATCCTCGGCGGAATTTCCTCAGAGGCAAGTGGTTTTGACAAGGTTGTCTACTTCCATGATGAAATTATCAGGGGGTGCAGCTTTTCTACCGATGAGCAGCACGTCAACTCCGCTTACGGCGTTCTTGTGACGGGCTACGGTCAGTGTGAGGGCTATGCGGCGGCTATGGCGCTTCTCTGCGACAAGGCAGGGATACCGAATTACATTGTCTGCGGCAGAAATTCCGAGGGCAGTACCCACGCATGGAATAAAATCCGCCTTGACGGCGAATGGTATAATGTTGACTGTACTTGGGATGACCCTATTATAAAACGAAATGACCCCGATTTCGTCCGTCATGACTACCTGCTGGTAAAGGACAGCGAAATCGAGGGAAAGACACATTTTACAGATGAGCTGTATAATGGCTATACAACCTGCGACTCGGAAAAATTCAACTACTTCAGCGGAAAGGGTCTTATCTTTGATACTGCGGGAGAGGGCGTTGAGGAGCTTGTGCGGCAGGTCAGGGAAAAGGGCTTTGCAGGCGAGCGTGAGGTGGAAATAAGATTTTCCGACGTGAACGCTTTCTATGCGGTAATGGCAAGGCTTTTCGACAGCGGTGAGATGAGGGACATAATTGAGGACGCAAATGAACAGTACGGAACAAAAATCCGTTCGGTTTATAAATACAACAACGAGGATATGTGCATAATTCATATTTCGCTGATTTATGAGGGCGATGAAGGGTAAATATGATACCCGTATCAATTTGCGGAAAGGAACTGTCCGATGAAAAAAAGTAACTGGTCTGTATTAATATTTGCGGCAATTCTTTCTGCTGTGCTTATGTGCGGCTGCCGCGACGGAAACGAGCCTGACTGGGAGGATACCCTCCCCCCTACGGCTACGGAAACAACCGTCCCGACAGTTGTGTGTGAAACAGAGGAAACTACTACCACAACTCCTGAACCGACAATCATTACTACCCCAAAGACAAAGCGGACTGCGTCAACTGACGTAACTCCCGAGCTTGCCACAACTACTACTCCGCCTACAACCCCACCTACTGAGCCGACGCTTCCGACGGATATTTCCAATGTTCCTGCTTCGGAGTATACAAGCTCAACGGCGGTTGACCCGTCAATGGAGCTGAAGCCTACAACCGAGCCTCCCGAGCTTGCTGAGGTTACCAAGGACAGCACGGGCAGGTTTGACACGAGCGTTTCTGCGTCGGAAAGCGGCGAGGAAACGACGATGACGGAGCTTGACAGTATCGGCAACACCTACTCAAAGGACGAAATACAGCGTCCCTACAGCTACAATCAGCTTAACGAAAAGCAGATGTATATATACGACGCGGTTATAACTGCGGTTGAAAGACTTAAAACCGATGTTCCGCTGTCAACAATAATGGAAATCACAGCTGATGATTACTGCGAGGTTTATCAGCAGATTTACAACGATGAGCACGCATTGTTCTATATCGACACGAAAATGCAGTATGCCATGAACACCAACACGAAAAAACTGGCGTCGGCGGTTATTTACTACAAATACAGCGACGAGAAAATCCTTGAAATGCAGAAGGCTATCGAGGAGGAGGCAAAGCGTGTGCTTGACGGGGTTACTCCAGAAATGACGGAGTACGACACGGTAAAGTATTTCCACGATTACCTTGCTTCAAATGTTGTTTATGACGAAACTGCGGAAAACTGCCGTGATATCTACGGTGTTTTCGTTGACAGAAAGGCTATCTGCGGCGGCTATTCAAAGGCGTTTTCCTACCTTTGCGACAAGGTTGGAATTGAAACAGCTACGATAACGGGTGACGCTGACGGCGAGGCGCATATGTGGAATATGGTTAAAATCGACGGTCAGTGGTATAATATTGACATCACCTATGCGGTAACCGATTCCGAGCTTGGCAGATATGTAAGATACGACTATTTCTGCGTAAACGATGAAATGCTTGCTGATACAAGAAGCGTTTACGAGCAGATTTACACCTACCCGAAGGCAACCGCTGAGGACTGCAACTACTTTGTTAAAAACGGTCTTGTTGCGGACAGCTGGGATGACGTAAGGGCAATGCTTATCAATCAGATTGCCGAGGTAACAAAAACAGGCGACTTTGTAATTCAGGTCAAGTGCTCCTCAAAGGAGCTGTACGACGAGGCTGTGAATAAGCTGTTTTCCGCAACGGAAAAGCAGGCTATCAAGATTTTCGAGGAGGCACTCCCCTCTGCAGCCAGAAAGTACGACTGCGGTGCTGTAAATTACAGCCAGGACAAGACTTCAAGGGTTATAAAGCTGTTCCTTGATTATAAAGAATAATATGTGATAAGGGGCGGAATGCCCCTTATTGAATTTACTTCTCCGAAAGGGGTGATGGAAATTTGCATAAGCATCTGGCTGCGGCAATGGCGGCAGTTATGTCGGTATGTCTGCTGATGACGGGCTGCTCCGATGAGCAGCAGGACGGCGAGGAAAGCTACAAGATTTTCTCCGACGGCACATATATTGAGCAGGAGGAGCAAGCTGAGGCTGAAATTGAAAGTTATGATTTTGCGGATTTCTATGTCCCTGCGGGAATGATAAATTCCTACTACAGCGATGGGTTTAGTGAGGAAGAAAAGGAGCTTTACGACAGGATACAGAACGTGCTGGGAAGCCTTGAGGACAAGACCCCACTTGAAAAGGATGCTTCTGTCTATGAAAAAATTCTCAGGACGATAAGGGTTGAAAACCTTGCGTATCCCCATGTCAAAAGGTACTGGACGGAATATGACGGCGGTACGTTTGATGTTGCGGTAAGCTACAGAATGACTGCTGACGAGATAAGCAGCATGAACATGGCGGCGGAAAAGGCTGCAAAGAAAATCATTGCCCAGCTTACTCCTGAAATGGACGACTACGAAAAGCTGAAATTCTTCCACGACTATCTTATCCTGAATTGCGAAACAAACACGGAGTATGCTTTTGCGGACACGGTTTACGGTGCGCTGGTTGAGAAAAAGGCGCTTTGCGAGGGTTACTCCAAGGCTTTTGCGTATCTCTGCAATCTGGCAGGAATTGAAAATACAATCGTAACGGGAGAAACTTACGTGCCCCATATGTGGAATATGGTAAAGATCGGCGGCAACTGGTATCATGTTGACGTTACATGGGACAAGCCCGACGACCAGCTGCATGAGGCATTCCCTGATGTGATACTTTATCAGTATTTCATGGTTACGGACGCTGTTATGAGGAACACTCATATTATCGACGGCTCAGCGTATATTCCTCCGCAGGCTTTCGGTACGGCGGAAAACTACTTCGCAAGAGAGGGCGCAGATGTTTCCGACAAGGATGAGCTGCTGACGGTTGCTGAAAATGCAATTATGAGCGCTGTGCAGAGCGGAAGATCCAGCGCAATGATCAAGTTTGATACAACCGATGTTCTGATAGCGTGCATGGGTGACTTTACAAACGAGAAGCTGTTCAACCCGATTATCGAAAAGGCAAACCTTGAATACGGGAAGAATATCAAGCTCAGCTGGACGGATTTCTACGGGCAGTACAGAATTCTGACTTTTGTAATTGAATATATAGAATAAAAGGGTATCGGAGAACGTGTTTCCGATACCCTTTTTATTATGCAGTAAAATCAGTGATGACAGCTTCCGCAGGAATGACCGTCGGCGTGACTTCCGCAGGTGTGTCCCTCGCCGTGCTCATGACCGTGATGGCTGCACATAACGTTGGGATTGAAGCCGAGAGTTCCTGCAAGATAAGCGTTGACAGCCATGTCGGCACTGCCGTTTACGCCGCCGAAAAGCTTAATTCCTGCCTGAGCAAGAGCAGTCTGGGCACCGCCTCCGATACCGCCGCAGATGAGAACATCAACGCTGTTCATTGTCAGGAAGCCTGCAAGAGCGCCGTGACCGCTTCCGAGGGTGGGGACGATTTTTTCTCCGACGATTTTATTGTCGGCAATGTCGTAAATCTTGAACTGTTCAGTGTGACCGAAATGCTGAAAAATCTGTCCGTTTTCATAGGTAACCGCAATACGCATTAAAACAAATCCTTTCTAAGAGTGATTGTATACTATTATTATAGCACTGTGCGGAGTAAAAGTAAAGAGCATTGCAATCGGCGCTGTTCAGAATTATGCGCTGAATTGTAGTTTATCTTTGTGAAAATTCGGAGAAAATTTGCAAAACCTATTGACAAACGAAAAAAGCTGTGTATAATAGAATTAGCACTCAAATAAAAAGAGTGCTAACACAGTGCTAAGGCAAGTGCTAACACACGGCGCTTGCGAGTGCTGAAAACTATGTCAGGGGTGATTGAACTGCTGGACGAAAGAAAACGCCGTATTCTTGCGGCAATCGTTGATTCGTATATCGTTACGGGCGAGCCGGTCGGTTCAAAGGCAATTGCCTCGCTGCCCGACATAAGAGTTTCGCCTGCCACTATCAGAAACGATATGGCAATGCTGGAGCAGCTGGGATATCTTGAACAGCCACACACCTCAGCAGGGCGAATACCTACTTACGCAGGCTACCGATTGTACATCGACGAGTTGATGAACGCTAAGACGCTTTCCGACGAGGACAAAAAAATGCTTGACGAGTGCCTCGATGTTGAAGTGCCTACGGCGGATGCGCTTATCGAAAGTGCTTCAAAGGCTCTTGCAGAGCTTACGCACTGTGCAACGGTTGTGAAGAATGTTGCTCCGAAATTCTCGGTTATCACCAAGGTTGAGGTTATCCCGACGGGACGCAGAATGTACGTCCTGCTGATGGTTACTTCCTCGGGCAACATCAAAAATAAAGTATGCAGACTTGAGTTCGACCTTACCAACGAGCAGATGGAGTTCTTTACCAAGTATATGGCTGAGAACCTGCAGGGCGTTTCAATTGACCAGCTTGACGAGAGCGTTATTGAAAAGCTTGTTGCTGCGATGGGAACTTACATGGTTACGCTTGCACCGCTTCTTCAGGGCGTTTGCGAGCTTGCCGAGGGCTTCAGGGATCACGAAATCAAGGTTGCAGGCGAAAAAAATCTGCTGGCAAGGCAGGACATCAACACAACTCAGCTTATGAGATTTTTCGAGAACAAGAACGAGGTTGTAAAAAATATGCTTGACGACAGCTTCGGTGACTTGCAGGTTTTCTTTGGTGAGGACGGCGGCTTCGTAATCGAGAATTCAAGCGTGATTGTGTCGAAAATCAAAAAGGGCGGAAAGACCGCCGGGTCGCTGGGCGTTATAGGTCCTATGCGGCTTGACTACGCTAAAATTATTCCTTATATCGAATATCTGACGGACAGGATTACTAATCTTATTTCGGAGGACGACGATGAGGACGATATTTTTTAATACGACGAAAGGAGCGTCCCCGAAAAATGAGTGAAATCGAAAAGGACAACTTGAATACAGAGGAAGCCGCAGAGGAAATCGTGGAGGAAGTTGCTGAGGAAGTTACCGAAGAAGCAACCGAAACAGACCCTGCTGCTGAACTGGAAGCAAAGGTTGCGGCACTTGAAGAAGCTGCTGCGACTGACAAGGACAAATATCTCAGACTGCTTGCTGAATACGACAACTTCCGCAAGCGCTCAATCCAGGAAAAGCTTAACGCTGCGCACGATGCTACTGCAAAGGCTGCACTTGAAGTTATCGCAGTAATCGACAACTTTGAGAGAGCTGTTGCGGCTGACTGCACAGATGAAAACTACAAG
>JAZUSM010000094.1:0-19089 GCA_045606725.1 Oscillospiraceae bacterium
AAACAACTCCTTGGCTCACAGAACGACATGGCTACGATCCGACTTATGGTTTATTTCAGAAGCTATCTGCGGAAATGTTCCGATTTGGGAGAGGATTTCACCGCATATGCAGGGCAGTCGATGATTATTGACAGCAGCAACTTAAATCCTCTTGACAGCGATATGTTCTATCTGCCTGATAACTGGAGCGGCTATGCTTTTGTAAAGTTCAACGCTGACGGAACAGATGTTGAATATGTAAACTGGGCGGAAACCGAAGATGCACTTTCCGAGGAAAAGCTGATTTATGACGACCTTGAAGCTTATTACATAGAAAATGAAATAATTATTGGTTCAACACTTGAAGAATAATTTGAAAGGATTGATAAAAATGTCTTGTAAGGACTGCAATGAAAACTGCGGAAACTTTTTCTGCGACGGTGCTGAAAAAGCACCTCAGCGTTCACTTTTCAACGCACTTGGTATGACTAAGGAAGAAATGAAGAAGCCACTGGTTGGTATTGTTTCCTCCTATAACGAAATTGTTCCGGGACATATGAACATTGACAAGATTGTTGACGCTGTAAAGATGGGTGTTGCTATGGCTGGCGGCACACCTGTTGTGTTCCCTGCAATCGCTGTCTGTGACGGCATTGCAATGGGTCACGAGGGTATGAAGTACTCACTTGTAACACGTGACCTTATCGCTGACTCAACTGAATGTATGGCACTTGCTCACCACTTTGATGCGCTTGTTATGGTACCGAACTGCGACAAGAACGTGCCCGGTCTGCTTATGGCTGCGGCAAGAGTAAACGTTCCTACCGTTTTTGTTTCGGGCGGACCAATGCTTGCAGGTCACGTCAAGGGCAGCAAGACATCTCTTTCCAGTATGTTTGAGGCTGTTGGTGCTTACACATCGGGAAGAATTAACGAGGAAGAATTTGACGAGTACGAGAACAAGGCTTGTCCAACCTGCGGTTCATGCTCAGGTATGTACACAGCTAACTCTATGAACTGCCTTACAGAAGTTCTTGGTATGGGTCTTAAGGGCAACGGCACAATTCCTGCTGTTTACTCTGACAGAATTCGTCTTGCAAAACACGCAGGCATGGCTGTTATGGAGCTTTACAGAAAGAATATCCGTCCGCTTGACATTATGACGGAAAAGGCATTCATGAACGCACTTGCTGTTGATATGGCGCTGGGCTGTTCCACAAACAGTATGCTTCATCTTCCTGCAATTGCCCACGAATGCGGCATTGATATCAACCTTGATATTGCAAACGAAATCAGCGCACGCACACCTAACCTTTGTCACCTTGCGCCTGCAGGTCATACCTATATGGAGGATTTGAACGAGGCAGGCGGTGTTTACGCTGTAATGAACGAGCTTTCCAAGAAAAACCTGCTCAACCTTGACTGCATGACAGCAACTGGCAAAACAGTCGGCGAAAACATTGCAGACTGCGTAAACCGTGACCCTGACGTAATCCGTCCTATTGACAATCCGTACAGCGAAACAGGCGGTATTGCCGTACTCAAGGGCAACCTTGCAAAGGACGGCTGTGTTGTAAAGAGAAGTGCGGTTGTTGCTGAAATGCTCAAGCACACTGGACCAGCTAAGGTTTTCGACTGCGAGGAGGACGCTATGGCGGCAATTCTCGGCGGCAAAATCGTAAGCGGCGACGTTGTTGTTATCCGCTACGAGGGCCCAAAGGGCGGCCCTGGTATGCGTGAAATGCTCAACCCAACATCTGCAATTCAGGGTATGGGTCTTGGCAGCGAGGTTGCGCTTATCACAGACGGACGTTTCTCAGGCGCTTCAAGAGGCGCTTCAATCGGACACGTTTCCCCTGAGGCTGCTGACGGCGGCGTAATCGGTGTTGTTGAAGACGGCGATATGATTACAATTGACATTCCTGCAAATACAATCACTCTCGATGTTCCGCAGGAGGAAATCGACCGCAGACTTGCAGGCTTTACGCCAAAGACAAAGGAACTCAAGGGCTACCTGAAGCGTTACGCAAAGCTTGTAACATCGGGTGCACAGGGTGCAATTCTCAAGAATTAACGGTGATTTGAATGGGTAAAAAACTTACGGTCGGAAAGCTTTTCGGCATAATTTTCTGCATTATCGGCACGGCAGCGGCTTGCGTACTGCTGGGGTACAACTTCTACCTCAGCGGTCAGATGAAACTTGTTGACAAGTATCTGAAAGCAATTGCACGTCAGGATTTCACGTCATTTGTGCAGTGCTATGCGGCGGAATATTCGGAGCAAATCAGCGAGGAGAATATGGCGGCGGAGAAGTCCGTCGGGGACGTCCTTGCTGACCCTGAGGAGTTCAAGGCTACAGCCGAATTCTGCGGCAGGGAAAAGCTTGGCGACGGAAGATATATGGTTTACTTTGACCTGACAGTTTACAACGATGACGAGCATCACACCACTGAAAATGTTGCGTGGGTGGTTGTCCGTGACAGTGGGAAATGGGTGCTTGAAGCGGAGTAGTAATGCTGATTTGAGGTGACGGGATGAAAAAGGTATTGAAGATAACTCTTATTACATTGCTTTCGGTTGTAATACTGGTTGTCGCTGTGGTAATTATTGCTGTTGTCGCTATTCTTCTTAAACCTGCGGAACGTACTACTGGTGTTTATCAGGAAAAGGGCGGAGATGTGCTGTATATAAGTCAGGCGCACGGCAGTAATATCGGAACAGGAATGAGTATTGTTTATAACGATGGTGTAATAACACCTACTGAAAAAAGTTGTACATTCAAACCGCTAAAGGCTGGAAACGCCGTTATTGTGGTAAATTATAATTATGGACCCGAATATTGGTTCACGACTTTATATGATATAACTGTTGACGAAAATCTCAATATAAATTATGAACAACGTCGTGTTACTTATCTTTTAGGCTATTGGGATGACTTCTACGGGAGTGATATTATAACTGTTGAAAAGGCTGAAAATTTTATAACGCTGTCAACAGGAAATATTGAGCAGCTTGCTTATGAATTTGAAAATGTATATGGTATTTTAAATAAATGTGATGAGCCTGATACAACAGATATGATAAAGTTAAGCATAGATTATAGCGCCAGAAAAGAAGAATATTACATTTCAGAGGATAGGATAACTTATCTTGGAGTAAATCACGATGATGACTCAAGTCAATGGTACGAATTCACTCCCGACAAATGCTGTAATCTTGGTAAGATAAACGAACTGCTTAACGAATTTTTAACCAACTGAAAAAAACCTGATAAGAACGCAAATTCTTATCAGGATTTTTTTACATCTCGCTTTTAACCTTCAAGTTCAGCGTACTCCCTGCAAGATAGCTTCTCTCTGCGTTGCAGTAATCGTTGTATCTTTCGGGACAGTACCGCCGCACAAGCTTCTTTACCCCGAATATGTCGCAGAGGTTTTCGTGCACCGCCGCCGAATATGCCGCCATACAGCTTTCGCTGATTTGCTGACGTGCCGCCTTTTCCACAAGGGCAGGCTTTATGCCGTATGGGTTTTCGGCAATGCTCATTTTCAGCTTGATTTCGGCATTTACGGCGAGTCCGCCTGACATTTCCGCATCAAGCTTCGTGCAGGCATCGGTTATAAAAACCGTTGCATGGTTTCCGTCAACTTCCACGGGGACGGTTATTATATCGCCAGTTTCGAACTGACTAAGAAGCAGTTTTGCTCCGAGGGTTTCTTTTTCGTCAAGCTTACCTCTTACCCCATTTTTCTGCGCAAGGGTCACGCCCTCAAAGGTCACGGTTTTATCCCCTGCGGCAATAACGGGAAGCGCCGCTGCTGAGTCAAGCTCACCTGTGCTTGCAGCAAGTTCAGCAACAGATGTGAAAATCGTCTTGCCCTGTGATGCGGCAGAGTCAGCAAGGACAACAATCTGCTCTGCTGAAAAGCTTCCCTCCTCGGGAAGTGTTTCTATAACTGCGGCAGGGTCGTCGGAGTACGCAACAGGACAGGACGGCGACACGCTTCCGTCAAGAAAAAGCGAAAGCTCATCGGCAGGATTCCTTACCCCCTTGCCGATAACAAGCATTTTTATGTGTCCAAGAAAAGCTTTCTTTCCGAGGGTAAGCTCAGCGGCGGAAATTGCTTCGTGAATGGTTGTCCCCTCGCCCTTTGCGGTGATGGTGTTTGCCTTGCTGACGTCAGGCTCAGGAGTACCGCTTTCCGATTTGTAGACCTGCATTGAAACATAGTAAATTTCATTTTCCCGCTCAATCCCCATAAGCTGCACAAAAGCACGCTCGTTCACTTCAACACCCATTGAGCAGCCTGACATCAGCAAGGTTACAAGGATTGCTGTAATTAAAAATTTAAGCTTCATTTTTCATTTTACCAGCCTTTCTTCTTGAAATAAGCAATGCTGTCAGAGGAAGTGACCCCGTTAAGAAAATTACGGAGTAACCCGAACAGAGAATTCTGTAAACGGGGTCAAAATCAAGTCCCGTCATGGTAAATCCGATAACCGTGCTGAAAACAAGAGCTGCGGCAACCGAGGTACGGAACTTCATTTTCGGGAACACTTCCTCCATAAGTCCTGCGGAAAGATGCAGGAAAAGGGCGATGTTCAGCACGGCAGTAATAGTCCACACGATAAGGTACAGAGAATCACTTCGCTGTAAAAAGCGTGCGCCGCCAAACGTACCGAGAGAAAGAAACGGATATTCAGTAAGCCTTGCAAAATCACCAAGCACCATGCATACGAGAAGCATTACTCCCTCAACAAACAGCAGTTTTGCTGCAAGGAGTCCGTATGTGCCGCAGCGATGCTTTTCCCTGACGTGCTTTGCAAGAAAGGCAAGGGCAACAATCTCCCCGTTTCGTGAAAGGTCATCAAGCACAACTGAAAAAAGACTTTTCGGTGTAATGGGTGAAAGGTAGAGATTTGCGGTGTCAACGGTTTGCGCAGAGGAAAACAGCATTACCGCAATTGCTGCCGCAAACAGCCAGAACACCACAACCGCACTTCGTCCAAGTGCTTCGATTCCCAGACAACCGCAGTACACGCAGATAATAAGAAGTACTGCAATCCAAAGGGTGCTGTCGGCGGTCGGAAAGAAACGTGCGGAAAGGAAATTCTGAAAGTGGAGAAGTCCGTTTACCGTGTACAAAAGGAAGAAAAGCAGGTACAGCACTGCTGAGGCAATTCCGATGGGACGACATTTTTTCAGCAACACGTCCGTTGCACTGTCTTTGAGTATAACAACGGGAATGAGAATTACCGCCTGAATCACGGTGGAAATTGCCGTACCAAGTATCTGCACTGAGATATCGCCGTTTACAAACGGCACAAACGTCATAAGGGTAAAAACCCTGCACATAAAAAGCAGGAGAAGAAGCTGTCCCCAGCTGATAATTCGTTTTTCCATATCAGTCCTCCATATTCACGCCGTTAAGCTTTTCAACAGTTGCGCCGCCCTTCGCCATACGTCTGAAACCTACTCTTGCCAGCACGTCACGCATTGCTTTCGGAGTAAACGGTGACAACGGCGAGGTAACCGGTGCACCATAGCTTTCAAGTGAACAAAGGTTGATAAGCGTCACCGCCGCAAGCAGCGAAATGCCGTATAATCCGCTTATTCCTCCCGCAGCAACGGCAATGAAACGCAGGGTTGTAATCTGCTGATTCAAATTCGGCACGACAAACGAAGCAGTTACCGAAATTGCGCAGGCAAGCAGAAGCGGGTTGGAGATTATTCCTGCTGAAACGGCGGCGTCACCTATTATTAGTCCGCCAACAATTGAAACCGCACCGCCTACGCTTTTCGGCAGACGCAATCCTGCTTCACGGATTATCTCGTAAAACAACAGCACTATAAATGCTTCAACTGCAAGTGGTAAGGGTGCTGTTTGTTCTGCCGATGCAAGGGTAACAAGAAGCGTGTGATTGAACAATTCAGGGTGAAATGTCACTACGGCGACATAAACCGCAGGAAGAAAGATTGCAAGGAAAAATGCGAGATAACGTATCCATCGTATCAGCACTGCATAAAACGGACGGAAATTATAATCGTCAAGTGTCTGGAAATTTTCTATAAACAACGAAGGTATCACAATTGCAAATGGTGTGCCGTCGATAAGCAGGCCAATTCGCCCCTCAATGATTTTTGCGCAGAACACGTCAGGACGTTCAGTTACGGAAACACCTGAAAAGAAGCTTGTATTGGTGCTGTCAAGAAAAGGTTCGGCATAGCCGCTTCCCAGCAGACTTTCAAGGGGCAGATTTTCAAGCTTCTTACGGATTTTCTTCACCAGCTTCATGGGCACGCGGTCAACCATATAGGTGAGAATTACGTCCACGTTGGCGGTTGTTGTCACGGGAAAAAGCTCAAAACGAAGCAATGGTGACTTGATGCGGCGGCGGACAAGGGACATGCTTATACGGACAGTTTCCACGAAGCCTTCCTGTGCACCTCGGATATTGCCCTCGGAGGACGGCTCGGAAATTCCTCTTATGGAGTAGCCCTGCACACCGTAGGCAAAAGCCGTGTCCACACCGTCAATAAACAGCACTGCAAATCCGCTCATCAGCCTGCGGATTATATCGCCGTACTGAGTACACAGGCCTCGGTCAATTGCTAACAGCATACGGTCGCGGACGTGCTGAAAAATATCATTGGGAGAAGCGTTTTCAGCAACGTGCAGGTTTGTAAGAGGACGCAAAATCAGATTTGTGATAAACTGAATGGAAATCATACCCTCAAAGCACACAAGACAGCAATGGGTATTGTCAATAAGAAACTCGTTTATCAGCAAATCAGAGCTTCCGCCGAGAATATTTTTCAGATTTGAAATATTCTGCCGCAGGGATTTTTCTATGTTCGTTTCCTTAAAATCATAAACATCGGGCATATTCATATAATCACTCCAGTCTTTTGGGTTAGAAACCGATGATTAAAGTAAAGCGTTCGTTTTGTTGTTTGGAGCAGCGCACGAAACCCCATCATTGAGTGTGTTGCTCCAAACAGCAAAAACGTATTAATCAGCGGCTTTCTTATTATTTCCGTTTTGTGCAGAATAATACATGAATTATTCCAAAGCTTTCGGGAATGATATTTCCAAAAGGAGAGTTTATATGTCTGTTGTTTTTATACGCGCAATAATTCTTTATATGCTGCTTGTTTTTTCGGTGCGTCTTATGGGCAAGCGTCAAATAGGCGAATTACAGCCGTCAGAGCTGGCGGTTACAATTCTTATTTCCAACATTGCAACGCTTCCCGTTGAGGACACAGGCACGCCGCTTCTTACAGGAATAATTCCTATCATAACCCTTGCAAGTCTTGATGTGATAATGTCGTGGCTTGCGATAAAAAGCCGTGCTGTAAGACGTGTTATGAGCGGCACTCCCGTAATAATTATCCGTGACGGAAAGCTTGACCAGAAGCAGATGAAAGAGATACGCTTCACGGTTGACGACCTTGTTGAAAGCCTTAGGGGACAAGGAATTTTCGACATAAGCGAGGTGCAGTTTGCTGTTGTGGAAACAACGGGAAATCTTTCAGTGTATCAGAAATATCCGTACAGAAATGTTACAAATGCCGATATTGAAGCAAAGGGGAAAAGTATTGACCCGCCTGAAATTATCATTGCTGACGGAGAGCCTGACGGTGACGCAATGAAACGGCTTACACTGTCAATGGAATGGATTGAACGCACTCTGAAAAAAGAAAAGACAGCCATCGGAGATGTTTTCCTGATGACTGTCGACACAGACAGAAACTATTCACTTATCAGAAAGGAGCGGTAACATGAAGCGTGTGAAAGCAGCATTTGTATTGATTGCTGCAATTGTTCTTTATTCGGTAATTGCTTCTGTCTGTCTTGCAAACTGGCAGAGTGACATTGATGTGATAATTGACGAAATCAGATTTTACAATGAAAAAGGCGACAGCGGAAACGCTTCCGCTGTCGCTGATGAACTGACTTATGAATGGGCAAAGCTTGAAAAGAAAATGAGCATATTTGTCTGCGACGAAAAGCTGAACAATATCAGCTCCTCTGTTGCAAAAGTTCCGCAATTTGTAACGGAAGCAAACGACGAGCTTGATGCCGAGCTTGAAAGCATACGCCGTCAGCTCAATCTGCTTTGCAGGGGTGAACTTCCGCTCTGGTATAATCTTCTTTAACGCTTTTTCAGGTCCATGCAGACTACAATCAGCTTACCCTCGCTGTCATAAATATGAGAGGAAATTGTCTTGCAGCTTTTTCCTGTTGCCGAAGATATGTACCAGCCTGAAATAAACGGGTCTTCAATCTGCTCCTTGACAGCATAAAAGTAGTTTTTGATATCGTGGTTTACACCCTTCAGCTCAGGTCTGAAACCAGGCATGATTTCAGTATCGGGTGTCATGATGGTTTCGGTAATCTGAAATCCCTTTTCGTCAATGAGAAACGCACATTCTATTTCCCTGTGCTTGTAAACATAATCACGGAGCACTCTTTCATAATCTTCGGGAGCCGTACCTGCAAGCGTATTTACGAGGTCATAAATTGCACGCTTGTAGCTTTCGATTTTTACGTTTACAACAGTAGGATTTTTCTTGATACTAAGATTAAGACGCTGTGCCGCATCCTCAAGCTTGAGGCGAGCCTCGTTTGTGAAAAGGAAATTGAACAGTTCAGGACGTGAAAAATAGTAGCCCTGAAAATAGTCGACACCCAAAAGCATACAGGTAATAACCTCGTCAACCGTTTCAACGCCCTCGGCTATTGTCATTGCACCGATTTGCTTTGCGGCATTGATAATGGACTTGAACACCTCCTGATTGTAGGTGTTCGACTCGATGTTGCTTACAATAAAACGGTCAATCTTGATTATATCGGGATTGACAAGCATAATACGGTTCATGGTTTCTTCCCCTGCGCTGACATTGTCAAGAGCAATAAGAAAACCTTTTGAACGGTAATAATTAACAAACATCATCAGGTCGTAATTATTTTTCACAGCAGAGCTGTTAAGCTCAATTACAACGCTTTCTGGAGAAAGATTATGCTTTTCCGCCATGCGGAGAAGTTCCCCGTTTCCTACCTCGGCGTCGTTCAGTACCGAAGTTTCAAAGTTCACAAACAATGCAGGGGCTGTTTTTTCTTCAGCAACAAAAGCATCCATGGATTTTTCACGGCATATTCTGTCAAGCTCAAGGACATTGCCGTTCTGCTTTGCATAGTTGAAAAGAAAATATGGTGAAATAATTTCACCCTTGTAATCGCCTCTTGCAAGCGCTTCAAGACCGATTATCTTTTTTGTATTGATAGAATAAATAGGCTGGAATTCAACAAAAATATCCTTTTTGTCAATAACCTCCCGCACTATCTCAGGAGTAATTTTCATAACGTCCTCCGAATTAACCGGCAATCCGTCCGCACACCTCATCATAAAGCGCATACAGCTTCTGGACGCCGTTTTCCAAAAAGTAATAATGTGCAATATACGGTACAAGCAGTACAAGCATAAGCACTGCTGCCGCAAGTATTCCTATATTTTCCGACACAAAAAAGCCGATAAGACAAAGGAACATAAGCAGCGCAAACAATATTGTCACCAGCAGATGAATCAGTCTTTCATGCTGCATAAAGGCAATTTTCGTGAGCATTTCATTTTTCAGCGCTGAAAAGTCAGTGCTATCATTTTCAAGTGCGGCAATTACCGAAGCAATATACTCGCTGAAATACTTTTTCAAGGCAACCGCCCCCCGTTCTATACAGATAAACTGCACAAATTTTATTATATTCATTATATCATATCTGTGTATTTTTTTCAATAGATTTTAAATTATTTTTTATTTTTAACGGAAAATCCACAGCTTTGAAGTTTGTTTGTCAAAGTGTTGAAAAACATCTTGTATTTTGCTATAATAAAGATATCAGATTATTATTGGGGGTAAAAATATGTCAATTATGTGCAAATGCGGCTGTGAAAATTCCGACAATGCTCTTCACTGTGAAAACTGCGGCGAAAAGCTTGGTTTTGAAAAACAGGAATACAATCCTTATCAGAACACCCAGTACGGTGGTCAGTACGGAACATATCAGACTCCGCCTCAGTATTATCAGCCTACTGTTCAGACTGAACAGCCAGTATCAATCGGTGCATGGGTTGGCTTGCTGTTCCTGTTCTCAATTCCATTTGTAAACCTTATTACATATATTGTAATTCTTTGTTCTTCACAGAACAAAACCCTTAAAAACCTTGTTCTTGCACAGTTTATAGTTATAGGAATAGCAGTTGTTGCTACTTTCCTCTGTATTTTGATTCCTGCATTTATCGGATACACAAATAAAATGCAGTACGGACTCATGATGCTGCTGTAACTGTTGACAAGCTTTGGATAATATGGTAAAATGTTGTCATATTATGTAACAGAAAGGGGTATTTCGTCATGAACGGTAAAAATTTAGCAATCGGTTCTCTTGTTTGCGCTATTATTTCCTTGGTACTTTCTTTCACAGGAATTACTTTCTACGGTCCGCTGATTGGTCTTATTCTCGGCATCGTAGCAATTGTTCTTGCTGTAAACGCTAAGAAGCAGGGCTTCACAGAAGGTATGCAGAAGGCTGCAATGGTAATCGCAATTATCGGCACTATTCTCTGCGGTATCACATTTGTTTCCTGCGCACTTTGCCTCGGTGCTCTCGGTGCTGCTGCAAATGAACTTGAAAGTTCTCTGTATTAATTTCAGCAAATACATAAAACTGTCTTGCCCAACAGGCAGGGCAGTTTTTTTATAAAGGAAATGATTTTATGCTTCCGTTTATAAATATACTTGGTAAAACCATACCCATGTACGCGGTAATGGCTTTCCTCGGCGCAGCAGCAATGTGCGGCGTTTCTATACTGCTTGCACGAAAACGGAAAACCGTTCCTGCCGAGGATATTTTCTATATGCTTCTGTATGCTGGAATAGGCTGTCTTATCGGAGCAAAGCTGTTATACATTATTATAAGCATTGACACATACTGGTTTCCCGAAAAAAGCTTCAGTGAAAATATGCATTACTGGGCAGCTGTTCTGATGTCGGGAGGTCTTGTTTTCTACGGTGGTCTGATTGGTGCATTTCTCGGTGCACTCCGTTATTGCGTTCATTTCAAAATTGATTTCAAGGAGTCAATCCGTATTGTAATTCCGACAGTGCCGCTTTTTCACGCTTTCGGACGTATCGGCTGTTTTATGGCGGGCTGCTGCCACGGAATTGAATATGAGGGTGCCTTTTCTGTAACATATACAAGCTCACCTGCTGCACCTAACGGTGTAGCGCTGCTGCCGATACAGCTTTTTGAAGCAGCAGGCAATCTTGCAATTGCGGTTATACTTATGATATTGTTTCTGCGAGGCTCACGACTTTCACTTGGCGGAATTTACCTTGTCTGCTATTCGGCAATGAGATTTGGCCTTGAATTTTTCAGAGGTGATGCCGCAAGAGGAAGTATCCTTGCATTGTCCACCTCTCAATGGTTAAGTATTATCGTTTTTGCGGCTGGAATCGGGTTGATTATTCATTTTACAAAGAAAGAACATGCTGCTATGCAAAAGTAATTGACACGGGAATTAATAAAAAATTCACACAATTGCACAAAAAGTATGCTAAACTATATATGTGTATTTGTGAAAATGCCGAGATATAAAATTTCATGGCTTTTTTTTAGAGAAAATTACAAAAAACACTTGCAAAGTGAACAAAAAATGTGTATAATAATTTATATGGGCGGCGAATTACATAAAGATACTGTCGCTTCAGACAAGCTGATTATACATTTTTTCACTATGAAATCAAAATCAGGCTTAAAATGAAAGGATGACCGGTTATATGTCAAACAGACTTTTTCAGGGCTTAATTCACCAGATGAGAGATGCTATGGACTGCATCATCGGCGTTGTTGACTCAACTGCTACTATCATCGCTTGCAGCGAGCTTTCCAAAATCGGAACAACAAATGAGTTCGTTTCACTCGATTTAAGTGACTCCCACGATATTTTTGTCCGTGACGGCTATACATATAAGCCTTTCGGCTCACATATCAAGCCTGACTACGCTGTATTTGTAGAGGGTACTGATGAAAATGCTGCAAAGTATGCAAACATTATGTCCATCACCCTTTCCTCTATCAAGCAGTATTATGATGAAAAATATGACAGAACAAACTTTATCAAGAATGTTGTTCTTGATAACGTTCTCCCCGGCGATATCGTTGTAAAGGCTCGTGAGCTTCACTTCAACAGCGATGTAAGCAGAGTTGTTCTGCTTATCAGAATCGTTTCTTCCAACGATGTTTCTGCATTTGATGTTATCCAGAATCTCTTCCCTGACAAGGCTAAGGATTTCGTTCTGAATATCACTGAATCCGATATTGTTCTCGTTAAGGAAATCAAGAACAATGTTGAATCCAAGGATCTTGAAAAGCTTGCTCGTTCTATTTCCGATACACTTTCCAGCGAGTTCTACACAAGAGTCAACGTTGGTATCGGTACTGTTGTTACAGGTATCAAGGATCTTGCACGTTCCTTCAAGGAAGCTCAGATTGCTCTTGAAGTAGGTAAGGTATTCGATACTGACAAGGTTATCGTTTCTTATGACAATCTCGGTATCGCAAGACTTATTTATCACCTTCCTACAACTCTCTGCGAAACATTCCTTCAGGAAGTTTTCAAGAAGGGTTCTATCGAGTCCCTTGACCATGAAACACTGTTCACAATCCAGCGTTTCTTTGAAAACAACCTCAACGTTTCCGAAACTTCCAGAAAGCTTTTCGTTCACAGAAATACTCTTGTTTACAGACTTGAAAAGATCAAGAAGCTTACAGGTCTTGACCTGAGAGAATTTGACCATGCTATCGTATTCAAGATTGCACTTATGGTTAAGAAGTATCTCTCCGCAAACCCTGTTAAATTCTAAAATGCAATCTTGCTCCCTGGCGATTGTATGCGCCATGCGGCAGCTGATTTATACAGTTATTATTGGGGGCAGATTTATTTTCTGCCCCCACAAATATTTTTATGGTAACAATTTCCAATTCGGATTAATATAGATAGGCGGTGTACCCTTTTGGTAGAACTTAAAAATGTAAGTGTTACATATGCAAACGGCGTTGACGCTCTCAATGATGTAAGTCTGCGCATCAATGACGGCGAATTTGCTTTCGTTGTCGGCAAATCAGGTGCAGGTAAAAGTACCCTTATAAGACTTCTTCTCCAAGAAATCGAACCTACAAGCGGTAAAATTACTGTCAATGGTTTCAACCTTGGCAAGCTCAAAAAAAGCAAGGCGCACAAGCTTCGCCGTACAATCGGTTTTGTGTTTCAGGACTTCAAGCTTATCGACACAATGAATGTATACGATAACGTTGCTTTTGTCCTCAGAAGCATTGACGCGCCTGTTAAATATATTCGTAACCGAGTTCCTTACGTTATAAGCCTTGTCGGCCTCAAAGACAAGGCAAAGGCTTTCCCTCACGAGCTTTCAGGCGGTGAACAGCAGCGTGTTGCGCTGGCGAGGGCACTTGTAAACGACCCACAGCTTATTATCGCCGATGAGCCTACCGGTAACCTTGACCCGACAAACAAAGTCGAAATTCTTGAGCTGCTCAAGGCTATCAATGCCTGCGGTACAACTGTTATGGTTGTTACTCATGAGCATGAGCTTGTTCAGTATTTCGGCGGAAGAACAATCAGTATCACCGACGGACGAATTACATTCGACGACTATATCGGTTAAGGCTACGGAAAGGAAGTTTACCCAAAATGAAAATCAGCAGTATGAATTACCTTTTCAAGCAAGGTATGAGAAATGTATGGACCAACCGAATCATGTCGGTTGCGTCCCTTTGTATTCTGTCGGTATCGCTTCTGCTTATCGGCTTCACACTTCTTTTTGTTGCAAATATCAACCGCTTTGTAAGCGGAATTGAAAACAAGAATGAGGTTGTCATCTTCATTGAGGACGGCACTAATGAAACTGAAATTTCCGCTATGGAAAACACAATCAGGAACATTGACAATGTTGACTCTGTTACCTTTTATTCCAAGGAACAGGCTCTTGAAGATATGAAAAATGATATGGAAAATGAAAATGCTGAGGATTTGTTCAGCTACGTCGGTGAGGAAAATCCTTTGCCTGACGCATTCAGACTCCGTATTGCAGATATTGAAAAAATCAGTCCGACGCTTATGGAAATCAACAGACTTGACAAAATTGACTCAATCAAATCCCCTACCGACTTCATCAATATTCTCACGGGACTCAAAAACTTTATCGGTATTATTTCTATGGTAATTCTTGCGGCGCTCATTCTTGTTTCACTTGTAATTATCTCCAACGCTTCACGTGCAAGTGTTGATATAAGAAAACGTGAAATTTCCATTATGAAGCTTGTCGGTGCAACAAACTCATTTATCAAGATACCTTTCTTTGTTGAAGGTATGTTTATCGGTGTGCTTTCAGGCGGTATTGCTTCGACAATTACCTGCATTGGCTACAATGAGCTTATTAAGGTGCTTTCTCAGGATATGACCGTGTGGAGCATTATGTCTGTAAATGGTTTTATCCCGCTTAAGGAATTCATGTTGACTCTTATTCTGGGGTATGTTGCAGCAGGTGCTGTAATCAGTGCATTCGGCACAGTTATGAGTACCAAGAAATATCTTAAAGTTTGATTATTGATATATAAAAGGATTGCTTATGAAAATTATCAGGACTACCAGAAAAATAAGTGCAGTTCTCGTTGCATGCGCAATTTCTCTCAGCAGCGTTGTTTCGGGAATGATTGTTACTGCGGACACCATGTCCGAACTTGAAGCAAAGCAGGCTAAGCTTGATGAAGAACTGCAGAATGTTGAAGAACTCCTCTCTGAATACGAAAATAAGGCAGAAGAAGTTGACAAGTACCTTGAAGAATACGACAACAAAATGAAGGTTCAGGAAGAACAGGTCAAGGTTGTCGAGGAACAGATTGCTATGTACGAGGAAGAACTTGCGGCACTTGAAGAAGATATTGCTGCAAAGGAAACAGAATTCGATGACGGTATTGAACAGTTCCGTCAGCGTTTACGTGCACTTTACATGGCTGGTAATGACAGCCTTGCTTCCGTTATTGCAGGTTCTTCCGATTTCTATGATATGCTTGCAAGAATGGAATTTGTTGAACGTGTTTCGAAACATGATAATGACCTGATTGACTCGCTCAATACTCAGATTACTGACCTTGAAGCTGCTAAGGCTGAACATGAGGAAAAACTTGCTCAGCTTGAAGAAAAAAAGGCTGAGGAAGAAGCTTACTATGAGGAACTGCGTGAAACCTATAACGGTCACGCTGAAACAAAGAAAATGCACGAAAATATGATTGCCGACTATGAGGCACGTGCAGATGAAATTGCTGATGAACAAGCTGAGATTGAGGAAGAACTTCAGGCTGAAATCCGCAGACTTCAGGAGGAAGCTGAAAGAAAACGTAAGGAAGAGGAAGAACGCAGACGCAAGGAAGAGGAAAAGAAAAAGAAAGAGGCTGAAGCTAACGGTCAGACTTATGTCCCCGAAGCTGCTGCTCCGACCTACTCTGATACAGGCTTTATCTGGCCTGTTCCGACTGTTCGTAACACCTCAGACCTTTACGGTAACCGCTGGATTGTTGAGGAACAGAGCAGTGACTTCCACAAGGGTATTGACATTACAAAGCCCGGCTGTGCAGGTGAAACTATTGTCGCATCTGCAGGCGGCACTGTTATTCAGGCAAGTGACAAGGGTAACGGCTACGGAAAATGTGTAATTATCGACCATGGAAATGGTGTTGCTACACTCTATGCTCATTGCAGTCAGCTGTACACATCTATGGGTTCTACCGTAAAACAGGGCGACCCTATTGGCGCAATCGGCTGCACCGGTTATGCTTACGGAAATCACCTGCATTTTGAAGTACGTGTTGACGGACAGCACACTAACCCTATGAACTATGTAAATATCAATAATTAATGACCGAGGTTTCATATGAACAAAAAAATTTCACTGGGAATTACTATAGGTCTGATGGCACTGGCTGCTGCAGTAACCTTTATCCTTACTTATAATTACTCGCTTAATGTATTCAACTCTAAGGTAAAAAGCGTTTCCGAAAAGGAAAGTATCTACACAAAGCTTTCCGAAATGGACAAGTATGTACGTGCAAATTATATCAATGATATTGACGAGGAATTGCTTAATAACAGCATTATGAACGGTTATATGGCAGGACTTGATGACCGTTTTGCAAAATATTATTCTGCGGAAGAATATGCACAGCAGACTCAGAAAGAGTCTGGTGTTGACGTAGGTCTTGGTTTCAGCTACGAAAAAGAAGAAAGCGGATACATCAAAGTTACCGAGGTTACTCCGAATTCCTCATCTGAAACAGCGGGACTCCTTGTGGGTGATGTCATTACCGCTATCAACAACACTGACGTAATTGCTTATGAAGGTGGATATGATGAGGCGGTTACATTACTTAACTGCGATGAGGGAACAAAGGTAAAACTTCATGTCAAGCGTACAAACCTTGAAGGAGTATCGGAATTCTTTGCGGTTGAGGTCGTTTCCGAAAGAACTGAAATTGTTTCGGTAACAGGCAGACTTATTGACAATATCGCTTATATCAAAATTACAACATTCAACGAAAAAACACCTGCACAGTTTGATGCAGTGCTGAACAAGCTTATTGAAGAGGGCGCACAAATGCTTATTTTTGACGTGCGTGACAACCTCGGCGGTCTGACTGAGTCACTTCAGGGAACACTTGACCCACTTATTGGTGATTGTGATGTTGTTACTGCATATTACAGGGATAAATCCGAGGTAATAATCCACACAACAGAGGCAAATCAGATAAAAATGCCTACTGCTGTAATTGTCAACGGCAATACAGCCTCCAGCGCTGAGCTTTTTGCATTTGCACTTCGTGATGAAACCAATGCACAGATTATCGGAACAAAATCTTACGGAAAAGGTGTTATGCAGAAAACTCACAAGCTTTCAGGCGGTGCAGCTGTAAAAATTACTGTTGCCACTCTCCAGACAAAAACCAGTGGAAACTATAACGGTATAGGAATAACTCCTAACTTTGAAGTTGCTCTTCCGACAGAAGTTGAACTCGCACTTCTCACCGAAGAACAGCAGCTTGAATCCGACACACAGCTTATCAAGGCAATTGAGGTTGTTTCGACAATTCAGTAAGGAGGTATATTATGGATGAATTCAGCTACCTGCTGATATTGGTGCTGTTCATGCTTTATGCTACAGTATTTATGGATTTGGCATCATTATATATGGTAAAGAGCGGCAGTGTTGATATTGAAGATTACGCAACAGATGTATTGAAGTGGCCAAAGGTTATACTTCTCGGTATTTTCGGAATTGTTATGCTTTACTACGCATTTACAACGGAATCAACCGCATTAACTCTTGTTGCAGAACTGCTTGCCGGCATACTGCTTATTGCAGATTGCACGCTAGGGACAATAATCAAGATAAAGCATGGTAAAAAGAAATGATTTTTTTTAAGAAGAAGTGCAGATTTGAAAAGGCATTGACAATTCTGAGCAAAAGCGGCTTCACCCGTGAATACACGGATATGCTTAAAGCTGAACTTTCCGAAGCAGAACGTCCTCAGGATATAGCCAAGGGTAAAAGCTTTCTTGCAAACGCATTGCTGATACAAGGCGACTTAAAGGAAGCATTTCAGACATTTGAAGAAATTGACTTGAAAAAGCTTGACAGGAATTTACACGGCAACCTTATCAGCAATATGATTTTCTGCCTTTATGTTCAGAATAAATTCAAAGCGGCGGAGGAGTTATATCAAAAACATAACGCCGCCGTACTTAACGAACACAGCGACACTTCCAGGCGTAGTCTGGCAATACATCAGCATATAAAGGAAAATTATGAGGCTTCAATTGAAATTCTTGCCAATATGCTTGACAGCGAATGTCGTTTCCTTGATATATGTATGGTTAAATCAATGCTGCGGCTTGATATGCATGAACGTGCCGCAGAGTTCACAAAATTTTTCAACAGATACGAAAACTGTGGAGAGCTTACAAAAGAAATTCACAAATTGAAAAATAAGGTTTTTGAGGGTTTGCCTCCAAAACTTAAAGCCCAATATATAAAAAACAACGGCAAAGGTTAATTAACCTTTGCCGTTAATATTTTTTATTCAGCAGCTTCTTCTCTCTTCTTCTTGTTTGCGTAAAGCATTGTAAGGAAGGAAGCAATTGCAGCAGCAGCCGCACCTCTTGGGAGAGTCATCTTGTTACCTGTAGTAGGGTTAGATGTTTCGCTGTCTGTAGCAAATGGATCATCGCCGAGTGGAACAGGATCTTCTTCGAATACTTCGAGATCGCTGTCTTCATAAGATGTTTCATCTTCTTCAACTACAACATCAGGAGTTGTTTCTTCAACTGTGTCAACAACTGGTTCTGTTTCAGTTACAGGATCAGGTGTAACAACAGGTTCACTAGGAGTTACAACAACTGGATCTGGTGTTACAACAGGCTCACTAGGAGTTACAGGGTTAACTGTAGGTACAGATGGAGTGGTTGGAACAGATGGAGTTGTTGGTTCAGATGGTACTGTTGGAACAGATGGAGTTGTTGGTTCAGATGGTGTTGCAGGGTCAGCTGGAATAACAGGGTTAAACGGATCAAGTTCACCTGCACCAATATCTTCAGATGGCTGCTCTGGTTCTACAGGCTGCTCTGGTTCTACAGGCTGCTCTGGTTCAACTGGCTGCTCTGGTTCAACTGGCTGCTCTGGTTCTACAGGCTGCTCTGGTTCAACTGGCTGCTCTGGTTCAACTGGCTGCTCTGGTTCAACTGGCTGCTCTGGTTCTACAGGCTGCTCTGGTTCTACAGGCTGCTCTGGTTCTACAGGCTGCTCTGGTTCTACAGGCTGCTCTGGTTCTACAGGCTGCTCTGGTTCAACTGGCTGCTCTGGTTCAACTGGCTGCTCTGGTTCAACTGGCTGCTCTGGTTCAACTGGCTGCTCTGGTTCTACAGGCTGCTCTGGTTCTACAGGCTGCTCTGGTTCTACAGGCTGCTCTGGTTCTACAGGCT
>JAZUSM010000095.1:0-7310 GCA_045606725.1 Oscillospiraceae bacterium
GGTATACGTTAGCACGAGGGTTGTCCCATGAACGGAATACAGCCTTTACAGCACCCATGAGCTGTTCCTTAGGATCTGTTGGGAAGTCTTCACCGATCTTGGACTTGTATTCAGCCTTGCACTGACCAGCGAGTTCCTTGAGGTCTTCAGCTGTGAGTTCAACGTCCTGAGTAACGCCCTTCTTTTCCTTCATCTCGTCGGTGAGTTCTTCGAAGTACTTCTTACCAACTTCCATAACAACGTCGGAGTACATCTGGATAAATCTTCTGTAGCAGTCCCAAGCCCAACGTGGGTTGTTGGAAGCTTCAGCCATGTAATTTACAACGTCTTCGTTAAGACCGAGGTTGAGGATTGTATCCATCATACCAGGCATGGATGCACGAGCACCGGAACGTACGGAAACGAGAAGAGGGTTAGTCTTGTCGCCGAACTTCTTGCCTGTAACTTCTTCCATCTTAACGATATATTCGTTAATCTGAGCCTGAATTTCGTCGTTGATCTTTCTGCCGTCATCGTAGTAAGCTGTGCAAGCTTCAGTAGAAATTGTGAAGCCCTGTGGTACAGGAAGACCCATGTTGGTCATTTCTGCAAGGTTAGCACCCTTACCGCCGAGAATTTCACGCATGTTAGCGTTACCCTCGGAGAACAAATAACAATACTGCTTTGCCATTGGTATTACCTCCAATAAAATTAAGTTCACCGCGTTGTTCAAAATCGCTTTCAAACCCGTCTTTTTCAAGGCGCACGGTCATAGATATATTATAGCAGATAATTGGCACTTTTTCCATACCAAATCGAAAGAAATTTACCACACGCTTTTTGTGTAGTTTGCACAATAAAAATAAATGCTGCGGAAAGACGTGAAAATTGCTTGAAATTTTGTTTCAGATATGGCATAATATACAGTAGTTGTGTGCTGTGTATGGTAATAATGAATATACGGCATTTATAGTGAAAATCTACAAATATTTATATATCAGGAGAATTATACTATGAGTAATTCTGTTTCCTGCGCTGTAATTCTTGCAGGAGGTCAGGGAAAACGAATGAAATCGGAGCTTCCGAAGCCTATGTTCGAGGTGCTGGGCGAGCCTATGCTGAAATGGGTCATGTCGGCATGCGAAAAGGCGGGGGTTGACGATATGTGCGTCGTTACGGGGTACAATTCCGTGGTTATCGAGAATTACCTTGACGGCAGATGCGAAACGGTTTTCCAGCTCCAGCGCAAGGGTACGGGTCACGCAGTGATGATGACTGAGGAGTGGCTGAAAAAGCACATCGGCAGCAATGTTATCGTGCTGTGCGGCGACGCTCCGTTTGTTGATGAGGACACTATAAAAGCGGCTCTTGAACAGCATACCTCTCAGGGCAACGCCGTGACAGTGATTACCGCTGAAATTGACAATCCTACAGGCTACGGAAGAATTATCCGTACCGAAAACGGAATAAGTGCAATTGTTGAGGAAAAGGACGCTGACGAAAAACAGAAGGCTATCCGTGAGATTAATTCGGGTGCTTACTGGTTTGACGTTGAAAAGCTTCTTGAGGCGCTTGAAAAGCTTGAGCCGAACAACGCTCAGGGCGAGTATTACCTTACCGATACGGTGGAAATCCTTATCGGAGCAGGTTACCGTGCTGACGCTTACATATCACTTAACCCGAATGTGGTTATGGGCGCAAACGACAGAAAGGGTCTGCTTAAACTCAACGATGCGGCAAGAATGGCGGTTATCGAAAAGCTTATGGACGACGGCGTTGAATTTGTCTGCACGGACGGCGTTTCAATCGGCAGAGATGTCGTTGTGGGAGCAGGTACAAAAATTTTACAGGGTACGATTTTGCGTGGCAATACTGTTATCGGCAGCGACTGCGTGATTGGTCCGAATACGGTTGTGGAAAACTGCACTGTTGGCGATAAGACAATCCTCAACAGCGTTCAGGCTTACGAGTCAAGAATTGAGGACGGCGTGAAGATTGGTCCGTTCGTACATATCAGACCCAACAGCCATATCAAGTCAGGCGTTAAAATCGGCGATTTCGTTGAGGTCAAGAACTCCACAATCGGCGAAAAGACTTCTATTTCCCACCTTACATATGTGGGCGACAGCGACGTGGGAAGCGGCGTAAACTTCGGCTGCGGCACGGTTACGGTCAACTATGACGGTTCAAGCAAGTTCCGTACAACAATCGGCGACGGTGCTTTCATCGGCTGCAACACGAATCTTGTTGCTCCAGTTAAAATCGGCAACGGTGCTTACACAGCGGCTGGCTCAACAATTACCGAGGACGTTCCTGACGGTGCGCTTGGTATCGAGCGCGGCAAGCAGTGCATCAAGGAAGGCTTTGCCGAGAGAAAGCTGAAAAAGAAGAAGTAACTTGCAGGGACGGGTATTGTCTGTCTGCATAAAAATCAAGGTAAGTTTTGCAAAGGCAATTTGCAATTAAAATAACTATAGTATAAATTTTGTAAAGGGGATTTTTTAAAATGAATCTGCACGGCAAGGATATTAAAATTTTTACCGCAAACTCCAACCCTAAGGTTGCTGCTGAAATCGCACAGAACCTTGGTCTTCCTGTTGGACAGTCCGAGGTTGTGACCTTCTCCGACGGTGAGGTTTCCGTTTCCATTCAGGAATCCGTTCGTGGCTCCGACGTTTTCGTTGTTCAGTCCACAAGCTCACCTGTAAACGACCACCTTATGGAACTCCTCATTATGATTGACGCATTCAAGAGAGCTTCTGCTGGTAGAATTACAGCTGTTATTCCTTACATGGGCTATGCTCGTCAGGACAGAAAGGCTAAGGCAAGAGATCCGATTTCCGCAAAGCTCGTTGCTGACCTTATCACAGCTGCAGGCGCAGACAGAGTCCTCTCTATGGACCTCCACTGCCCACAGATTCAGGGCTTCTTCGATATCCCTGTTGACCACCTCCTCGGCGTGCCGATTCTTGCACCATACTTCGTTGAAAAGTTCAAGGACAATAAGGAAAACGTAATGGTTGTATCCCCTGACCTCGGCTCTGTAACAAGAGCAAGAAACTTCGCACAGCGTCTCGGCGTACCGTTCGCAATCGTTGACAAGCGCCGTCAGAAGGCTAACGTTTGTGAAGTAATGAACATTATCGGTGATGTAAGAGACAAGAGCGTTGTTCTCGTTGACGATATGATTGACACAGCAGGTACACTCTGCAACGCTGCAAAGGCAATCATCGAAATTGGCGGTGCAAAGGAAGTTTACGCTTGCGCAACACACGGTGTTCTTTCAGGTCCTGCTATCGACAGAATTCAGAACAGCGTAATCAAGGAGCTTGTACTTCTCGATACAATCGCACTTCCAAAGGAAAAGCAGATTGACAAGATTACAACACTCCCTGTAGCACCTGTATTCGCACAGGCAATTCAGAGAATTTACGCAGATAAGCCTGTTTCTCCGCTTTTCAATACCTGATAAAAACAATAATGCCCCTGAGCCGTTTGGTTCGGGGGCAATGTACATAGTGGACAGAAAAAATAATGGGTTTCCAAAGGGTGTGCGCACCCTTTGGTGGGGTTTTTAGGGGCAACGCCCCTAAATCGCAAACAAACTTGTTTGTTTTGAGCAGGAGGGCGAAACTCCCCAACTTCGCCCGCAGGCGTGCTTCAAGCGCATCTAAAGGGTGAATTTTGAAGCGGCAGCTTCAAAAGAGGGATTTTCTGCAAGAGAGAAAATCCCTAACAGCAGCGAAGCTGCTGCGTTTCTATGATGCTTAAAGTAAAGTAAGTCCCAAACGTGCCACTGGCACGTTTGGGAGGGAAAGGCTTGCTGTAACTGCAACTAAACGTGCGATAAAATTCAATTTATCAAAGGAAGATTACTATGAAAAATTTTGATGTTCTCCTTTTTGACCTTGACGGTACTCTTACTGACTCGGCTGAGGGGATTGTAAATTGCGCGGAGCACGCTCTCAACGTGATGGGTATTACTGAACCTGACAGAAGCAGGCTGCTCCGCTTTATCGGTCCGCCGCTTGTTGACTCGTTCATGGATTTCTACGGTTTAAGCCGTGAGGACGCTATGAAGGCGGTTGCGGCTTACCGTGAGCGCTACCCTGTAAAGGGCATTTTCGAAAACCGTGTTTATGAGGGAATTCCCGAGGCGCTGGAGCTGCTGAAAAATGGCGGCAAGCGTCTTGCTGTGGCAACTTCAAAGCCTGAGGTTTTTGCGCTGCGCATACTTGATTATTTTGATATTGCAAAGTATTTTGAGGTTGTGACGGGTGCGGAATTGAGCGGTGAGCGCAACGCAAAGTCTGAGGTTATTGCGGAATGTCTGAAAAGGCTGGGAAATCCCGACAGGGAAACGGTGCTGATGATTGGTGACAGGAAGCACGATGTTGAGGGTGCAAAGCTTTGCGGAGTTGCCTGCGCAGGGGTGAAATTCGGTTACGCAGAGGAAAATGAGCTGGAAAATGCGGGCGCAGAGTATGTGTTCGACACGCCTTTGCAGCTGGCTGATGCCGTGCTGAACGGAAAATAAGGTTTTGCCGTACAGTAAATCGTGTCAATTTATGTGCAGATTTAACATATTTTTCTTAGCGACAGTAAAATTTCTTGACAAATCATAGCAAATAGTGTATCCTAATAGTGTAAAGGTATAGGTGCACTATACCAATTTTTCCATATACGGAGAATGGAGTTATTATTATGGCTGATATTAGACTTACTGATTTGATAGATGTTGCGACTCTCCAGGAAATCCAGGACAGCTTCGCTAACCTTACAGGTATGGCTGCACTTACAACAGATGCTGACGGCAACGCTGTTACAGAAGGTAGCAACTTTACCGATTTCTGCATGAACTACACAAGAAAGTCCCGCCTCGGCTGCGCAAGATGCGAAAGCTGTGACAAGTCAGGCGGTGAGCAGACTATGCGTACAGGCCGTGCTGCAGCTTATTTCTGCCACGCAGGTCTTGTTGACTTCGCTGCTCCTATTATGGTAAACGGTCAGTTCATCGGTTCCTTCATCGGCGGACAGGTTCTTACAGAACAGCCTGATGAAAACGAGTTTCGCAAGATTGCAAGAGAGTTCGACATCGACCCTGATGAATACATAAGAGCACTCAGAAAGGTCAAGATTGTTGACAAGAAGCAGATTGACCTTGCTGCTGACTTCCTCTGCACAATTGCAAAGGTTCTTTCCCAGACTGCTTACAGCAACTATATGGCTAACCAGTCCAACACAGGTCTTGCTACAATCAACAGAGGCATGGCTTCCAAGGTTGCTCAGGCTGAGGAAATCGTTGATGGTACAATCAAGCGCATCAACACTCTTGCTAAGACATTTGAAAGTGTCAACAAGATCGCTGAAGATACCGCTGCTGAAGTTGCTTCCACAAAGGGCACAGTTAAGGTTATTCAGGATATTGCGCTTAATACAAAAATCCTCGGCTTCAACGCTTCTATCGAGGCTTCAAGAGCTAAGGAAAGCGGTAAGGGATTCGGCGTTATCGCTCAGGAAGTACGTAACCTTGCTGAAACAAGTAAGGCTTCCGCTGATAAGATTGAGAAGACTATGCAGCATATCGGCGATTTCTCACAGGGTATGAATGAAGAAGTTATGAATACCAAGGAAGTTGTTGATAAGTGTATTGCTGACCTTAACGGTTTTGCTGAACTGCTCGGCGAAATCAAGAATATGTCTGAATAATTTCCGTAAGGAAATCGTTTGGAAATAATTTTTCAGAAAGGGGATCTCACGATGGATATGATGACTTCAATCGCTCAGATGTCTACAGGCATGAGCAACATCAAGCTGCAGCAGGGCATCAGCACTGCTATGACTAAAAAGGCGATGGAAACAAGCACTGATATGATGAAAGGCGTCATTGATATGATGGATTCCATCCCTAAGTTCCCTGGCGCTAAGGGTAGCATCCTTGATGTAAGAGCATAAATCTGAAAAATAAAAAGCACCTCGTAAGAGGTGCTTTTTTTTATATTTCCTTATGTGCATGTCTTGTAACATGGCAACCGATGTTCACGGCTACAGGCAGACCTGCAATATGGGTGGGTGCCTGCTCGATAGCAACGCTGAGAACGGTAGTTGTTCCGCCGAAGCCCTGAGGGCCGATGCCGAGCTTGTTGGACTTGGCGAGGATATTCTTTTCCATGTCAGCGTAAAGCTGTTTCGGATTTTTTTCGGCAACATCACGACAGAGAGCCTTTTTCGCAAGATAAGCGCAGTGCTCAAAATCGCCGCCTATGCCAACGCCCACAACCATCGGTGGACATGGGTTGCTTCCTGCAACGGACACAACCTCAACGACAAAATTCTCGATTTCTTCGATAGTTGCAGATGGGGTGAACATCTTCATTTTCGACATATTTTCGCTGCCGAAGCCCTTTGGACAAACGGAGATTGAAACCTTGTCGCCCTCCACAATGCGGGTATGTATCACAGCAGGGGTGTTGTCACCCGTGTTGACACGTTCAATAGGGTCGGACACGATTGAACAGCGGAGATAGCCCTCGGTGTAGCCTCGTGACACACCCTTGTTGATTGCCTCGTAAAGTGAGCCACCGACGAAGTGTACGTCCTGACCGATGTCAAGGAAAATTACAGCCATACCCGTGTCCTGACAAACGGCAAGTTCTTCGCTTTCAGCTGCTTCGATGTTCTTCATCAGGTCAGTAAGAACTTCCTTGCCCGTGGGTGATTTTTCACAGCTTACCGAACAGCCTATGCAGTCCACAAGGGACTTTGGGAGAAAGCGGTTTGCCTTGATACACAGGTCACGAACGGTATTTTCTATTTCTGTTACGTTTATTTCACGCATAATAATTCCTCACTTATGGATAAGAGAATAATAAATATTGAAAGTTTCGTCCACCTTTTCAAAGGTGGCAGGTTTCCAAAGGCGGCGCCCTTTGGTCGCCCTCCGCAGAGGGCGAAATTCCCCTGTGCTTCGAAAACGGAGAAAGGGGTGAGAAATGCGATAGCATTTCGAGGGGAAGCGTACAAGACCGCTTCCCCTTGTATGGTTTACTGCTATACTTTCCTCTAAAACGTGCCAGTGGCACGTTTTAGACGTAGCTTTACTTTGAACGCTAAAGAATGGCAGCAACTTCGTTGCTGTTAGGAAATCTCTCTCTTGCAGAGATTTCCTCTTTTGAAGCTACCGCTTCAAAATTCACCTTTCAGATGCGCTTTTAAGGCGGCGCCTGCGGGCGCAAGAAAGATTTCGCCGTCTGCGGACGGCGACTCAGGGGCGTTGGCCCCAAGACCCCCCCCCAAGGGGGCACCGGCCCCCTTGGGAACCCATTATTTCA
>JAZUSM010000096.1:0-16045 GCA_045606725.1 Oscillospiraceae bacterium
CCGCCTGCTGCAGGAGCCTGCTGAACAGGAGCTGCCTGCTGAGCTGCCATCTGCTGCTGTGCCATCTGCTGCTGTGCCATCTGCTGTTGCTGAGCCATACCGAAAAGCTGGTTAGCGTTCATACCGCCTGCCTGCTGAGCCATATTCATACCCATAAAGCCCATCATTGCACCGCCGCTGTTGGATGCAGCAGCCTTCATAGCTTCACTCTGTGCACCAACCATTGTTGCAGCTGCCATAGAAGGATCACGCATTACAGCTGTTCTCTGGAGATCCTTGATCATCTTTTCATCTTCAGGTGAGCAAGTTACGGAGTTTACGCCGAAGGAAGCAATCTTGATACCGCGGAGCTCAGTCCACTTCTTGGAGAGGACTTCATTGAGAGCGTCAGCGATTTCGAGAGTGTGTCCAGGGAGTGCGCTGTATCTGATACCCATAGCGGAAATCTTTGCAAACGCAGGCTGGAGAGCTGTCATAAGCTCCATCTTGAGTGTGCTGTCGATTTCGCTTCTGCGGTAAACATCGGAAACGTTGCCACATACATTTGTATAGAAAAGAAGCGGGTCAACAATTTTATATGTATACTCGCCGTTGCAACGGATAGATACATCGATATCAAGACCGATATTTGTGTCAACAACACGGAAAGGAACAGGTGATGGTGTACCATACTTGTTGCCTACAATTTCCTTTGTGTTGAAGTAATAAACTCTTGTATCGGAGGAAACCTGGCCGCCGTGAGCAATACGGTCACCGATGGAGGAAAGAGTTTCCTTGATGCTTGTGCCGAGGTCACCTGCAAAGATTGAAGGCTCGCCTGAGATATTGAATGTATATTCGCCTGGTTCTGCACAGACGTCGAGAATCTTACCATTCTCAACAATAATCATGCACTGACCGTCAGCAACAGCGATACCGCTGCCCTGAGTGATAACATTGTCGCTACCCTTTGTATTTGAGGATTTACCTGTTACTCTTTTAGATGCCTTCTGAACAAGCACGTCGCTTGCCATAGCTTCACAATAGAAATATTCCTTCCACTGGTCGGCAAGTGTTCCGCCGACAGCACTGATTGCTGCTTTAATAAGACCCATTTGAAACAACTCCTTATTATTTCATATTAAAGTGCTATAGCAAAACACTATTGCACAACATTATTATACAACATTTTAAACATAATTTCAATAGTTTTTTAACAAAAATTTATATCATTCTATCAAATCAGTTTCACCAGCAGCTTCTTCCACTGCTTCCAATGCAGTTGTCCCTGCAGTTTCGGTTGAGGAATTTTCTATTACTGAGGTTTCGGCATAGACACTTTCAACGGGATCACTGCCGTCCTCGGGAAGAATTACGATTGCCTGACGGTGCATCTGGTCATAACGAATTTCAAACTTATTGATATTGTAATCGATAATTCCTTTCATGGGGTCATTCAGCGTGACAAGATCGGCATCTATATTAAATCCTGCAAGTACGAAACAATGCTCGTTAAGATACCAGTCAAGCTGTTCACCCGTTTCGTTGTCGTACCATGTTTCATAATACTCAGGCTCAATCATTCCGTCGGTTGCCCAGCAAAGCACGGGAATTCCTGCTGCGAGGTAATCATACAGGACATCGGGGTGTGCACCTGAAATATTCTTTACAATGTAACCGCCACCGTTATCGGCAATATATGCGTTTGCCGCTTTTTCAATTGCACCGGAAAAACATCCGTAGCCTCTGCCGAACGGGTCACCTATAAAATAGTTGAAAAAGCTGTCCTTGTATGTTTTATCGCCCTCGTAACGTGCATTTCCCCAGCTTATCGGGAGATAATTCAGAGCCATATCGGTTTTTTCGGCATCAAATCCACAATGTCTGAGAAGAATTGTCAAAGCTGTTATTTCGCAGCCTACTGGCAGTTCCGGAAGCTGGAGGATATTTTCCATGTCGATATACACTGAATTATCGTCGTAATCCTTGCGCTGACGGCTGGTAATAATTCTTCTTCCCGATGTATCGGTAAGGGGAAGCTCGGTTTCGGGAGGAGTTGTTTCCTCGGAAACGGTTGTTGTTTCAGTTGTTGTTTCGGTTACCGCTTCAGTTTCGGGAACAACTGTGGTTTCGGTTGTTTCTACATAATAATAATCCGAAAGGTCGACCTCTGCCGAAGTTGTTTCCTTTTCGCCTGTAACGGCAATAATCACTACCGTCAGAAGAACTATTACGCACAATGTAAGCACGGTAATTCTGACAATAAGCTCATTCATATCAGTCACCTGTTTTTTCAAATTTGAACCATGAGAAATCGAAATTGCTTCCCGGCATAAACACAAAGCTCACATCATTTACACCAGTAATAGGAGAAATATCAAAGCTTCTTTCGGTATATTCCTCTGCCATTTCGAATTCGATTACCTGGCTTTTCTGCACGCCGTCTGCACCTGTATTTCTGAACTGAATGGAATTCACCTCATTCGGAGTACGTCCGCATATTGTAATGCGAGCCGTGCCGCTGCCGAAATCCATATTGTCAAAGCTGATGAAAACATTGTTTCCTATACGTTCAACACATTCTCCGCTGACAGTATAATCATCACCGTAGATTTCGTCGTTGTCCGCTGCATAGAGCTTTGCAAATGCTTTTTCTTCCGCAAGGAATTCAAAGCCGCCGAAAATACATTTATCGGCAAAAGCGAAATAGATATTCTGCATACCCTTGATTGTTTCATCAAGTTCAAAATCAAGCGGTTCAAAGTGTCCCCAGCCATTGTTATGGGGGAATGCCGCCTTTGAAACAAGCTTGCTTCCCTGCTGATTCGGAACACCTGTCCAAACTTCCACAATGATATCACGCTCACAGCTGTTGCCAAGATACAGACGGAGTTTTCTTGTTCCTGCCTTGCCGAAATCGAGTGCTGAAAAGCCTGCATAAACCGGCTTGGTAAATCCGCCCAGTGCACCGTTCTGAATGATATTGAGCGGCTCGCTGCTGTCGGTAAATCTGCCTGCACTGATAAAGCTGTATGGGTTTACAACAGCATCTCCAAGTCCTGTTACTGTGAATTTCACATCTGAAATTACCTGAGGAAGATTTCCGCCGTTTGAAGCATACACACGGAGTACTGCAGTTCCGTCACCCTTTGCGGAAACTGTGATTTTCCCGTCGGAATACTCGCATTCAGCAATACTTGTTTCAATGCCGTTTTCCTTTACAAGCTTACATGTTATATCTTCAAAGCCTGCGTTTTCGGGGTGTATCTTTACATTCGCTGTAAAAGCTCTGTTATTTTCGTCAAGCTCGTTGTTGTAACATACAAGCTCGACTTTTCTTATCGGAATATCCTTTTCAGGAATGCTGTATTCAACGCTTTGAACAGCAGACCTGCCTGTGGTTTCACTCTGCACCGAATCAAGAATAAGCTCACATGGCTCAAGTCCCTCAGATGTGATTTTCACCCTGATTTCACCAGCATCGGCTGTTGCTCTGACTACCGCAAGAGCCTTACCGCTGAAAAGTCTGCGGTTTGAAATTTTATACTGCTCATAATCCGTTGAGTCACCGTTATCCATGCCGACAAGACGACCTGCTCCGCTTACTTCAACGGAAACACGGTTTCTTGCGTTTTCAACGGGATTGCCCTCGCTGTCGGCCACACCGATTTCGATAAACGCAAGGTCATCACCATCAGCGCAAAGAGTTGCTCTGTCTACTTTTGCACTTACTCTTACAGGGTCACCGAAGCTTCTGTGGAAATCCTCGGCGATTACATTTCCGTTTTCATCCATTGCTCTTACACGGATTTCTCCCTTTTCATATGGGACAAGCCAATGCGCATGAAGCTTATCTCCGTTTTCATGGTCAATAATCTGCACGCCCATGGATTTGCCGTTAAGGAAAAGCTCCGCCTTCGGCAGGCTTGTATAGGCAATTACATCAATCTCCTGTCCCTCATTGAAATCCCAGTAAGGAAGCAGGTGCACCATTTTTTTATCTGACCACACACTCTGATAAAAATAGTATATATCCTTAGGAAAACAGCAGGTATCTGCCATTCCGAAGTAACTGTTTTTAGTATCGTATGGGGTAGGCTCGCCAATATAGTCGATACCTGTCCATACAAACTGTCCTGCACAGAATTTACGGTTTCTGTCCTGTATCCATGCGTCCTCGGCAGGTCTGCCCCAGCCTACACAGCTGTTTGCAAGAGAGGAACACTGTTTGTCATCATGTGAAAGCATAGGTACGCTTGCAGGGAAATGATATATTCCTCGGCTTCTTACCGCAGAGGATGTTTCACTTCCATAGATAACGGTATCTGGGTATATGCCGTGATGCAGGTCATAACAGCGCTCGGTATAGTTGTATCCCGAAATACCAATCATTTTACCGATTTTCTGTGCGCCTTCCCACTCGATATAATTAGAACCGATAGTTGGCTTTGCGTTGCCTCTCGGGTCGTTTGCACGGACTGCACTGACAAGTCTTTCAGCAATTTCATAGCCGTGCTCAGAAACATGGGTATCGTAAATCTCGTTACCGATACTCCACAGAATTACACATGGTGCATTCCTGTCACGCTTTACCCAGCATTCAACGTCGTAATCTGCAGTTTCCCTGAAGAAGCGTGCGTTGTCATACTTTGTCTTTTCAAGCTCCCACATATCGTAGCACTCACTTACAACAAGCATACCGACCTTGTTGCAGATTTCCACAAGCTGACGTGACGGCATATTATGAGAAGTACGGATTGCGTTTGCACCCATTTCCTTCATAAGCATGACCTGTCGCTCTGTTGCACGGTAATTTACTGCTGAACCAAGACAGCCAAGGTCGTGATGCAGGCACACACCTTTCAGCTTCATATATTTCCCGTTGAGGAAAAATCCCTCATTCGGGTCAAATTTTGTTTCACGGAAGCCGATTGTATCTGTAACAGCATCCACGACAACATTTTCACAATCAACAACCGAAACTATTTCTGTTTTAACAGTATACAGATAAGGATTTTCCGTGTCCCACAGCACAGGCTTATCGATATTCAGCATTATTTCGGCACAGCTGCACGGAAATTCGGGTTCGACATTTTCACTTGCAACCATTTCTCCGTCTGAATTAAAAACAGATGCAGAAATACGATGAGGAGGATAATTGCTGCCCTGCACAAACTCCGTGCTGACAATCATCTTTCCGTCGGTATATGCTGAAATATATACATTATCAATATATGTATCAGAGGTTGTGACAACCTCGACATCACGAAAAATTCCTGCACCTGAATACCATCTGCTGTTCGGTGAACGATAGTCAACCTGCACAGCGATTTCATTCTCACCTTTATGCACGAACCTGGTTATATCAACAAAGAAAGATGTATACCCGTTTGTATGGCGGAAGACCTCACTGCCGTTTACAAAGATATGGCTGTCCATATAGACACCGTCAAAGTAAAGGCGGATACATTTCCCGTCTGTTTCCTCAATTTCAAGCTTTCTTCTGTACCAACCCTGACCGTCAGCGTAGAGATTATTCGTATCATATATGAGCCAGTCATGAGGCAAATCAACAGGTTTCCAGTTCTCCTCGTAAAAAGCCTTTTCATATCCTGAATCGAGAGGAAGAAGCTTGAATTCCCATTTATCATTTATAAGAGCATTACAGAAATTGTGCACAAAAATCCGCTCCTTTCAACGCACTAATTCATATTATTATACCATATTAACACATTGAATTTGTGTACATATTGTAAATTGGCACAAAAAAGCGCCGATATACATCGACGCTTTCATGATTAATCATAAATTGTTATAATAATGTCTGCTTCCTGAGTTGCAACGGTATCTGTAAAACCTGCAAACGGATCATTTTCGTCAAATGTCACAGCTGTTGTTTCAGGCTTCGGAGGATTTTTCGCAACATAAACTGTCAGAATCTCTCCTGCCTCAACGTCAAGCTTTTCACCCGGTTCCTTGCTTGTCTTTGCAACATAGCCTTCAAGCGTATCCTCTGTTTCCAATTCTTCTTCCTCATACTTGATTCCAAGCTCATTGAGTTTATTGAAGTATGCTTTCTTCTCCATTGTAAGGTAATCAGGAATTTCAATATATCTTGGTCCAAGACTTACCTTGACGAGAATTTCAGAATTTTCCTTATAGGTTTCATTCGCAGGAATAGACTGGTAGAAGATTGTTCCCTTGGCGTAATCATTGTTATACTCAAACTCTGCGGTAAACATAAGATTATATGCATCGGACTTGCTGACAATTTCATAATTCTTGCCTGTGAGGTCATTCATTACATATATAACGCCGTTATCATAAGCTGATGATGTTGTTGCAGCTGCCACAGGCTCCTGCATAGGAGCAAGTGTTTCAAGCGGTGTTGTTTCGGAAGCTGAGGAATCCTCACTCATCTGCGTGAAAGTAGAAAGTGCGGGAGTTCTGTTCACCTCTCCGCTTGTATCATCAAGGCTGATGATAAGCATAACCAGACCAAACATACCTATACAAAGAATTACCATCATAATAAGTATAAACAAGCCATGTCTGCTTATAGCAGATTTGCTTTTTTCCTTTTTCTGATTACTGTAACTCTGCTTTGGAATGGTAATTGTCTGTGTGCTGGAAGATGAAAGGCGCCTTGAGTTGTACTCGGGCTGTTCAAAAAGCTGTGTAACAAGCTCGGTAATAGTCTGTATACGCATTTCGCCGTTCATGTTCATACCGTTCATGATAACCTTTGAAACATTTCTCGGAATGTTAGGATTGAGCTGTGCAGGCTCAAGAAGATTATCATTGGAAATACGGCTTGTTGCATCTGTAGGCACAACGCCTGTAAGTATACGGTAGAGCAATGCTGAAATTCCGTAAACGTCAGTCCATGTACCCTGCCAGTTATTTGAATTATACTGCTCAGGAGCAGCATAACCGTTGTATATCTCAGAAGCAAGCTCTGTATTGGCAGTTCTTGCGTCAGAAATACAGAAACCTGTAAGCTTCAGTTCTCCGCTGTCGGTAATGATGATGTTTTCAGGGGAAATTCCTCTGTGAACAAGGCCGGCATTATGGACAAGTGAAAGCGTTGTAAAAATAGGCGGAAAAAGCTTCTTGACTTCTTCCCATTCAAGCTCACCTGCATTCATTTTCAGGTATTCACTTACTGTCATTCCCTCCAGATATCCGAACACAACGTAAGCTGTATTGTTGTCGCCGAACATATCAATTGCTGCATTGATATGGTTAAGCGTACGCATTTTTGAAAGAACCTTGTTAAGCTCAACAAATTCGGAAAGGAACGTCTTGTACTGAGGCATACAGTTAGGATTTACGGTAATAACGCTGCTGTCCTTTTCACGGGAACAAAGCGTGTCAGGCATATATTCCTTTACAATAACCTTGGTTTCGGTAATTTTATCAAAGGCAACATAATCGGCACTTTCGCCGTTGAATGACCTGAGCTTTCCTATAATATATCTGTCATTGAGAGTAACTCCGGGAGCAAGATAAGACGGAAGATAAGGTGCGCCTACATGGTATCCGCATTCAGGACAGATTTCAGCACCTTCCTCCAGCGAATTCATGCAGCCATAGCATAAATTGAAGCTTTCCATATTTCCTTCCTCCTTTCAATTCGGCTTTTCTGAAAGTAATGATAGCAGTTAACAAAACAAAAGTCAATCCATTAAGGTAATTTGTAGACAATTTGTATTCACTTTGTAATAATTATTACAATTCATAATTACTCCGTTAACCTTTAAATTATAGCAAAAATAATATTTCACGTCAAGCGCAGGCTTGAAAATACGTTATTTTCAACTGTTTTCCTCTCATAAACATGCGCTTAATTCACCTTTTTCACATAAAAAACGATGCAATCATCAGCACAAGCGGCATTGTTACTGCTGAAACAATTGTTGAAACGGCAAATATTTCGGAAGCATAGACTGCATTTTTACTGTAACGTGTGGCAAACATTATGGTAGAAGTTGCTGTGGGGCAGGCTGCTGAAATGAGAATTGTATTTGCAACAACAGGGTCTGCGCCAAATGGCAGCATTGCAAGCATAAGAAGAAGCGGTCCTGCAATAAGCTTGAGGAAGCCTGTAAGGTATATTCCCGACTTTTTCAGTGCATTCTTCAAGTCTGAACGTGCAATCGTCATTCCGGAAATAAGCATTGCAAGGGGTGTATTCAATGAGGCAATATAATTAAGCGGCTGCATTACAATATCAGGAAGACGGATTTGCAGAAAAAAGAATATAAGTCCAACAAAGGTAGCTACCACGGCGGGCGCTTTCAGTGCGTTGACGGCAAATTTGAAATTCATCTTTTCCGTCATTGTCATAATTCCGTGAGTCCATGAAAGAAGATTGAACAAGGCTATATAAGCTGTAAGATAAAAAATTCCGTCCGTGCCGTAAACAGCCTGAATAAGAGGTATTCCCAAAAATGCGCAATTGGAATACGCTATTGCAAAACGTTCAACACCTGCGTCCTCTCCCCTGCGTTTGCCGCAGAAAATTGCTCCGAGTGCAATCAGTATAACGTGCGCAAAAAAAGCAAACAGAAATGCCATAAGCAAACCGTTGATAAGCTTTGCGTCAAGTTCTTTCTGGAAAGATGTGAAAATCAGTACGGGGCAGACCGCGCTCAATACAAAATTTGAAAGCTGATTACAGCCTCGTTTTGTGAAGCTTCCCTTTTTATAAAGAAAAAAGCCGAACATTATCAGAATGAACATTATCACAATCTGATATAAAATGGTAATTGTGGGATTCATTTCCGTTGCCTCCATAAAAATATTCAACGTCCGAAACGCAACATTCCGGACGTTTATTGTTATATAACTTTGCTGAGGAAGCTTTTGAGTCGTTCACTTTTCGGGTTGCCGAAAAATTCATCAGGGGAATTTTCTTCGAGAATATTTCCGTTATCCATAAATATGATACGGCTTGCGACCTCTTTGGCAAAAGCCATTTCGTGAGTTACCACAACCATTGTCATATTCTCCTCAGCAAGCTCTCTCATTACACCAAGTACCTCGCCTACCATTTCAGGGTCAAGTGCGGAAGTAGGCTCGTCAAAAAGCATTACCTCAGGCTTCATGCAAAGTGCACGGACAATAGCAATTCTCTGCTTCTGACCGCCTGAAAGCTGATTAGGATAAGCATCTGCACGATTTGCAAGACCTACTCTTTCAAGCAGCTCCATAGCTGTTTTTTCAGCTTCTTCCTTGGTTTTACCCTGAAGCTTCATAGGTGCAAGGGTAAGATTTCTCAGAACTGTCATATGCGGGAAAAGGTTGAACTGCTGGAAAACCATACCCATTTTCTGACGATGCATATTTATATCGGTTTTAGGGTCGGTGATATCTACTCCATCAAAATGGATTGTGCCCTCGGTTGGTTCTTCAAGCAGGTTGAGGCAGCGGAGAAACGTACTCTTACCTGAGCCTGACGGTCCTACAACAAACACAACCTCGCCGTTGTGGATATCAACTGAAACGCCGTTGAGGGCGTGATTTTCCATGCCGTCAAACTTTTTCTTCAAGTCCTTGACGGAGATAAGAATGTTATCAGTGGTCACTGTTTCTCAGCCTCCTTTCGAGCTTTCCTACGAGAAATTCGAGGAATACTACAACTGTCAGATAAATAATTGCTACTGCAAGAAGCGGCATCATAGCATCATAGGTACGGCTTCTGATGATATCGCCGCCCTTTGTAAGGTCCTCCATAGCGATATAGCCTGATACGGAAGTTTCCTTGAGAAGCACAATAAGCTCGTTACCCAATGCAGGAAGGACATTCTTGAAAGCCTGCGGAATGATAATGTAAATCATTGTCTGAGCATAATTGAAGCCGAGGCTTCGTCCTGCTTCAAACTGTCCCTTGTCGATGGACATAATACCGCTTCGAACGATTTCCGCAACGTAAGCACCTGAATTGATGCCGAAAGCGATTACTGCGACAACCATTTTATTGATATTTACAGAAGCGAAAATGCCATAATAAATAATGAGAAGCTGAACAACAACTGGCGTACCTCTTATTACTGTAAGATAGATACGGCAGATGAAATTGGCAATTTTAAGCTTGCCTGTTTTATCGTGTGTTGAACGGATAATTGCCACAAGAAAGCCGATTACGATACCAACCAGCACTGCAAGCACCGTTATCTGTATTGTAACCCACAAACCGTTAGTTATATACTGCCAGCGATCATCTTTTATAAAATTGTTGTAAAATCTGTCCGCCAGTTCTTTGAACCATTCTGTCATCTGAACAACCCTTTCCCGATTTTTTTAATAAAGTCAATTAAGCATATTCATAATCTGACACGCTGATAACAAATCCTTTTTCTGTAATCCCTTCAATGCATCTATAAAAACAAGATGTTTTTGTATATCCTTGTCGCTGTCATAATTATCACCGAAGCAATCATCAAGGATTACATATCGCTTTATACCAATATGCTCATCAAGATATCTCCTGATTTCATCTGTCCTGTTTTTTATTTCGTCATCCCACGAAGTAACGCCGCTGATTTCTATATTTTCTTCTTTGAAAACACGCATAAGGTTATCCCAGTTATCAATAATTTTATCATATCCGCAGTTATGCGCCTTTTCTCTATATAAATCCGAACCATACCGCCAGTCAGAAATAATTACAACATCAGCTTTCGTTCTTGTTATCAAGCTTTTCAAGCTATTTAACGCTTCGGGTATCAATTTCTGAACATGATAATTATGATTGTAAATATCCAGCACACCGTCTATATCAAGAAAAATTGTAAAACGGTCTTCCGATATCATTTCTTCTGCTTTTTCAAGTATCTTTCTACACCAATTTTCTGTTGCACGTATATCCTTCCCGAATTCTTCAGCAATACATTCGCCCTCATTCAAGGCGCTTTCGTACTGACATTTGCTTAATTCACCTGACGCATATGCCGCATCCAGCTCATCTCTGTCTTGTACAAGTACATCTCCTTCAGGAGTCATAAGAATATCCAGATATTTATCAATGAAATAAACAACTCCATCCTCATCTATACCTGTTTCTTCTATAACATCTATATACCATGCACTTACACTGCGGTCAGGCAAAAAGAAAATTGATACGGCTCTCGAAGCATTATCGGGGATAACTGTAAGCCAAATCATATCCTTGCCGCAAACAGGTACTGAACCCGCTTTTTCAAAAAAGTCCCAATATCTTGTTTCTCCATCAGTAAGATAATTGATAGCCGTCCAACCCTTCAGCAGTTCATTATCCATATATATCTGATGATACGGAAAATACTGAAATCCCCATTTATTGTCACGAATAAGCCTTTTCTTTGTCATTACTTATGCTCCCCATATTGTGAAAAACAGCGTGCAGGACGGCTGCCCTGCACACCGAAATATAGCTTGTTTGTTTTTATTCAGCTTTGATGTACTTGCCGATAATTTCTTCCAGCTTGCCTGATTCTTCAAGCTTTGCAAGAGAAGCGTTGATATCGTCGAGAAGCTCTGTATTGTCCTTTGCAACTGCGATTGCGTATTCTTCAATTGTATATGCTTCGTCAAGAATAACAAGACCAACATTCTGTGTAACGAATACCTTTGCAGGCTCACGGTCGATAATTACTGCGTCAACCTTATCCTGTGTAAGGGACTGTACAGCCTCAAACCCCTTGTTGAAACGCTCAACTGTTGCGCCCTCGATATCACCTGCGAAGATGTCGCCTGTTGTACCAAGCTGAACACCGATTTTCTTGCCTACGAGGTCAGCAGGAGAAGCAATAGCGGAACCGTCCTTTACGATAACAACCTGAGCAGCTGTTGTATAAGGTGTAGAGAAGTTAACGTTCTTGAGTCTGTCTTCGTCTATTGTCATACCTGCAACGCCCATATCAGCCTTACCAGACTGAACAGCTGCGATAATGGAATCGAAAGCCATATCTTCAATTACAAGTTCAAGACCGAGGTCGTCAGCGATTGCCTTGGCAATTTCTGCGTCGATACCTACAATCTGGTCGCCCTCACGGTATTCATATGGTGGAAATTCAGCGTTTGTTGCCATAACGAGAGTTGTTTTTTCCTTTTCAGCACAGCCTGCAAATCCGAGAACCATTGCAGAAGCAATTGCTGCACAGATAATTTTTGAAATCTTCATAATCCATTTTCTCCTTATATAAATAATACAATACTTTGAATTATACATTATAATTGTAAATTTTTCAAGTGCTAAACAACATATTTAACTTAATTGCAACATTTTTACCGTTGGGAACAAGGATATTGTAACACAGACATTGTTTGTTTACAGTTCATTGTTAATGTATTAATTAAGATTACTGACAATTGCTGTATAATCAAAGCATTACTGTTTTGCAGAAACGTGTCGAAAGATAGAAATAAAAGCATTTTTTTGTTAATCTTTACCGAAAATTTACTGAAAAAATTTGTCAAAAGGTATTGATTTCCAAAAAATTCTATGGTAAAATATGGAACATAAAATACAGGAGGTAATCATTTATGGCACTCACAACAAAAATTCTGATATGCGGAAGTTCCGACGACTACAGCGATGGTTTTTTCAAAATACTTGATATTTCAGGTTTTGAATTCAGAAAATGTATCCCCGACGGCAACATGGCTGCTGCGGCTGTTTCCGAATATAACCCTGACATCGTTCTTTGCGATGCGCTCATGACAGGCTGCGACGCGGCAGGTCTTATTGAAAAGGTAAATTCCGAACTTGACAAAAAACCGTTCTTTATTGTAGCTTCACCATATAAGAATGCGTTCCTTGAACAGCAGATAATGTCATTCACAAATGCTTATTTCGTTCTTAAGCCATTTGATGCAGAGTCCTTTATCAACATTGTCAAAAGAATTTCTGCTCTTTCAATCAATGAACTGACAAACAGCAATGATGAGAAAACCAAGCTTGAAATGATTGTTACCGATATTATTCATCAGATTGGAATTCCTGCACATATCAAGGGGTACCATTATCTGCGTGAAGCAATTATCCTTTCTCTCAACGATGATGAAATGCTTGAAAGCGTTACAAAGCTGCTTTATCCGTCTGTTGCCGAAAACTTCAACACAACAGCTTCACGAGTTGAAAGAGCTATCCGCCATGCAATTGAAACAGCTTGGGACAGAGGTGATGTTGATACACTCAATTCCATGTTCGGTTACACTATCAGCGGCGGAAAGGGCAAGCCTACAAACTCCGAGTTTATTGCACTTATTACTGATAATCTCCGTCTTCGCTTCAGACTTTCGGGTGTCAAGAAAGAAAAAGTACATTATTAATAGTATTGATGCATAGGGTATGGCTCAGACCATACCTTTTGCATTGTTGATGTCACATTCATAATTATCATCTATCAGAATATATCTGCAATTATATTTTCGGCACATTTCAAGATTATACGCATTCTCTTTTACCAGCTGTTCAATATCAGGTCCGCTGTCATCAAGCCGCTGTTCAATTGCATTGGCATAACTGCATATATCATGAAAACTATTGCGGATGTATCTCTCTGACATTATCAGGCAACAATACCTGATGTGTTCAAGATAGTCGGATGTAAAGGCATTTCTCCAATCAAATGGAATATAACACCCCTCAACTATAAGATTCTGTTTATTTTCAACGGCTGTCTTTATTATTTCGCTAACTATCCCCCAAAGATATGGTACAAGAGCTTCGTCGTCACATGGAGTAAGAGTTGTCTGTCCGCTTCGGATAAGTCCCATTTTCAAATGATCTATTGAAAGATACGGATATTTATATTTTTCAAGCAGCTGTTGGGCAAAAAGAGTTTTTCCGCAGTGAGTTGCCCCTGAAATAAGAATTATCATTTCTTCGCCTCCCGACAGAATTTATTATAGCATAGGTTTTATTTCGGTGCAACAATATAAATTTCAGAAATCTGCTTGACAAACAATGCAAAATATTATATAATTATTTAGCAAATATTATTGCCGCCGTGGTGAAATCGGCAGACACAAGGGACTTAAAATCCCTCGCTGGCAACAGCGTACCGGTTCAAGTCCGGTCGGCGGCACCATAATCTCCGTAAATACTTTTAGTATTTACGGAGATTATTTTTTCAACAGTTTTCTATTCTGAATTACACATTATATTATAGGCTTTCCTATTATTTATTAAGGAAAGCCTATACTCATTTTTTTAGATACAAAAAAATCATATTTTTTTATTTTATATGCAATTTATGTATATTTTTGTGCAAAATATTACACTTTTTATATTTGTTTTGTAATTTACAACAAATATTTAATATTTTATTAATATTTACTTGACTTTAATATTTGGTCATGTTATACTATGTACATCGAAAGAACAAAATTTATTCACAATTTCATTTAGGAGGACAATACTATGAAAAAAACAACCAGAAACAACGGCCGCAAGCTTTTACAGTCAATTGCTGCATTTTCCTTTGCGCTTCTTATCCTGACTTCAAATGTTCAGGACACAGTTTCTGCATTCAATAAAAAAGGTGATCACAATAACCATTACAGCTGGAATGATTATCACCACAAGCATGACCGTGACGACGAAAAAGATGACGATGACGATGAAGATAATTACAAAAACGGTAAGGATCAGGACAGCGATATAGACAACGACAACGGTAAGGGTAATAATAAGAACCATAAGAACAATAAGGATAATGATAAGGACGACAATCCTGATAACGATAACGGCAAGGGTAATAACAAGGACCATAAGAACGATAAGGACGATAAGAACGACAAGGACGACAAGAACCACAAGGACGACAAGAACGACAAGGACGATAAGAACGACAAGAACGACAAGAACGACAAGAACGACAAGGACGACAAGAACGACAAGAACGACAAGGACGACAAGAACGACAAGGACGACAAGAACGACAAGAACGATAAGGACGATAAGAACGATAAGGACCATAAGGACGATAAGAACGATAAGGACCATAAGAACGATAAGGACGATAAGGACCATAAGAACGATAAGGACGATAAGAACGACAAGAACGATAAGGACGATAAGGACGATAAGAACGATAAGGACGATAAGGACGATAAGGACGATAAGGACGATAAGGACGATAAGAACGATAAGGACGATAAGAACGACAAGGACGATAAGAACGATAAAGAAGAACCTAAGGATGATGATCCAAAGGATGAGGATCCAAAGGTTGAAGATCCAAAGGATGAAGATCCAAAGGTTGATGATCCAAAGGATGAAGATCCAAAGGTTGAAGATTCAAAGGATGAGGATCCAAAGGTTGATGATCCAAAGGATGAGGATCCAAAGGATGAGGATCCAAAGGTTGAAGATCCAAAGGATGAGGATCCAAAGGATGAGGATCCAAAGGATGAAGATCCAAAGGATGAAGATCCAAAGGATGAAGATCCAAAGGATGAGGAAAAGCCTGCTGATGACAGCGTAAATCCTGTTATACCTGATATTCGTCCTGTAGTAGATCCTGTTACTCCTACGGTTGTTCCTGCTACACCTGATGAGCCAGTTGTAATTGATGATACACCTGTTCAGGTACCCGAAACTACTGAACCGGAAATTGATACTGTCCCTGCTGCTGAAACAGTAGAAATTGATGACAATGAAGTTCCGCTTGCTGAAACACCTGTAGCTGAAGAAACTGAGGAAGAAAATCTTGTTGATTTTGCAGAAAACGAAGTTCCTCTTGCTGATAATCCAACAACCGGAACAACTTTCCCTCTCTTTGCAGCAATTGCTGCAATCGCTTCAGCAATCACAGGTACTGCTGTAAACAGAAAGAAAAACTAAATTCTTATTTGATTTTTAAAACGAATCTACCCCGTATTTCTTATGGAATACGGGGTAGATTCATTTATATACAATTAACCAACGGGATTAACCGCCCTATGTTTTTTCAAAAGGCCGCTGCTTTCCATCTTGACAATATCGTAGCTGAAGGAAAGGTCACCGGTGTAAATCTTGTTGTAGCAATCAAGAATTCTTTCGGCGCAAATCTGCCCGCCGTTTTCTTTTGAGTCA
>JAZUSM010000097.1:0-18980 GCA_045606725.1 Oscillospiraceae bacterium
CCAAACAGCGAAAGGACGAATTTCTATGATAAACCGAACATCATTCAGTGCCCTCGATATTATCAGGCGAGTGCTTGAAGAAAACGTAAAAGAGGGCGATATATGTATAGACGCAACCGCAGGCAGGGGACACGACACAGCATTTCTATGCTCCCTCGTAGGCGAAAGCGGACACGTCACCGCCTTTGATATCCAACAGGACGCCGTCGACAGCACAAAACAGCTTGTTGCCGAAAAAGGCTATGCAGACCGTGCAGAAGTGTTTCTGAAAAGCCACAGCGAAATGGACGAGCTTTTCGACGAGGAAACCGTGTCCTGTATCACATTCAATTTCGGCTGGCTTCCAAGAGGCGACCACAACATCTTCACCCGTAAGGAAACCAGTATTCCAGCCATAGAAAAGGGACTCAAACTTCTTAAACACGGCGGAATAATGACTCTCATCATCTACTACGGCAGGGAAACAGGCTTCGAGGAAAAAGACGCCCTCCTCGAATATCTCCCGACCCTCGACAGCAACAAATATACCGTAATTGAAATGCCATTCGTCAACCGTCCCAACTGCCCGCCGATTCCTATCGTCATAATCAAAGACTAAAAAATCTGCCTTGCACCGAAATGCAAGGCAGTTATTTTTTATTCAGCAGAATTTTTACCCCAAACAGTGTCAAGCCACTTGATTCGTCCCGAAACAAAATCAGCAATGTCACCTGCCGAGTTGATTCTCCAGCTTTCTTCCTCACCAAGGTCGTGCTCAAGCGACACAGCAACCTCGCAAACCTCAGCAACAACCTTGTTCAGACTGTCATCCGTCTGAAGTTCAGCCCACTTGTCCTTGACAATATCCTGAAACCAGTCCGCATTCATAAACATAATCAGCCATATGTTTGAACGCTCATAACCGTCATGAACAGGCTTCTGGAATGTTCCTGCGTAATAAGCACCGCTTGCACTGTCATTATAAGCCCAGTTGAAATCCCAGGGTGCAAGGAATGTCAGACGCTCATATTTGCTTGTTTCGCTGAAATCAACCGCCATAAAGAAGCTTCCCGCACCAACGTCATAGTTGTGAACAAGTTCCTCAAGAATAAGCATATTTGCAAGAGAATTCGTGTCAACAACAGCTTCAATAGCTTCCTGTGGAGTTGCGTAAGCTCCCTCAGCGGAAACAACATTGTAATTTTCGTCAAACATCATAGGTTTCTTGTTTTCAATACCCTCAAAACAGATTTCGAATACACCCTTGTAGTATTTTTCAATCAACTTGCGCTGTTCATCAGAGAATGTATCACTTTTTATTGTGTAACCGTCCATCTCAACCTTACGCTTTTCACCAAGCATGTCAGTATATTCCATACCATTGTAATCCAGCTCAAAGAACGGCTCATTCGGGTCTTCGCCAGCATAGTTGTCCATCTCAATCAGATAACCTATATCTGTATGCAGTTCATCTTCCTTAGGCTCGTAAACATCAACCCTGTCATCAGCTGCCTGAGTGTGCTCGCAAAGCAGATAAATTCCCTCAAATTCACCATTTATGTAAAGGTTGACGTAAGTGCAGTCTGAGCTGTAATATTCGCCGTCAAAAATTTCTTTTGCAAGACTCAGCGCCATAAAATCAGGTACAAGATTCCAGTTTGATTTCAGCAGCACCCAGCTTTTATATTCCTTACCATCATGAAGTCCAAGCATATTTTGCTTTTCCTTGAATTTGATACGATAGGGAAGAACAGAATCCTTTGCAGAGGAATTTCCTCTTACCTTGACTCCGCCCTCAGCAGTGAGTCTGTATTCTTCATCGCAGTTGAAAACATCAATTACAGTGTCGTTGTATATTTCTTTCGAATCAATCTTTTCACCATTGTAAGTAAGAATATGTACAACAGGATAATCTCTTTTCTCGCATATTTCAGCAAAAAGCGGGTCGATTTTTTCAGCAATTTCAATGTATTGCTGCATAACAAGTGACATTTCATCTTCAACATCTGTTTCGCTTGCAGTTTCAGTGGTTTCAGATGTTTCTTCTTCATCAACTGTAGTTTCAGAAGTGGTCGTAACTGTTGTTACTGTTTCGGTTTCGGCTATTTTCGATACGGTCGTTTCCGCAACAGTATCTTCCTGCCCGATATTATTTTCGTTTGTTCCGCATGAACAAAGCATCAGTACAGCTGTAAAAGCAGCAGCAAGTCGTATATATTTCATATCAGTGAGTCCTTTCATTTCTATATGCAATAATTATACAATTGTATTTTAATAAGTTCAAGACCGTAAAGTACACTTTAAAGCTATATTTTTTCAAATAAAATAAAATTCAGGTGTCTTAATCCATCAGGAATACTTCTTAGATGTGATTTTGCATTGCGTCCATCCCTGCGTAAAGGCACTGGTATCTCAGCAATCTTGACACCACTTTTTACAAATCGGGCAATAATTTCCGTGGCAAATTCCATGCCCTCGCATTTCAAACCCAGTGAAAGTGCCTTTTCACGGTCAAAGCCCCGTATACCGCAATGAAAATCACCAACAGAAGTTCCGTAACGAATTCTTCCCGCAAGGGATAATGCAGGTACACCAAAATACTTGTGACTGAAAGGCATAGCACCCTTTTCAATACCGCCCTTGAAGCGGTTTCCCATAACAAGTGCATTTTCGTCCCGAAGCTTCTGAACAAATAAATCAAGGTGATAAAAATCGTAACTCATGTCACAATCGCCCATAATTATGTATTTTCCGTAAGCTGCATTAATCCCGCCTATAAGAGCGTTTCCATATCCTTTTTTTTGCACTCTGACAACCCTTGCGCCCATTCTTTCAGCAATTTCAGCCGAACGGTCTGAACTTCCGTTGTCAGCAATAAGTATTTCCGCGGAAATACCGCTTCTGTCAATAAAGCGTCTAGCTTCATCAATGCAGAAGCCAATGGTTTTTTCTTCGTTAAGACAGGGCATAAGAATAGTAAGTTCAATATTCACAATTTTTTCCTGCCTTTCCTGAGTAATTTTAAATCTGTATTGTATCTCAGTATTGCACATAATCCAAGAATAACGGAAATCTGCGCCCGATATGTGAAAAATTCATGCAGATAGGAATGATTGCTCAGTACCATATATCTTACATACGGCACAGCAATAAGTATAAGCATTGTAAAAGTAAGTGAAGTGTTTATTTCAGATGTTCTGAAAATAAATAAAAATACCACGGAAACAATTGCCGTAATAATCAGTCCGATTATTATTTTATCAGGCTCAATACGTTCAGTTCCACCGAAAAGAGTAGAAATATTTGCTGCTACGGCCGCAGGGATTTGCTCGTGTATCGGCATATCATTTTCCAGCGTGCTTCCGTATAAACGAACTCCTGCCGCCGAAAATGCCGTGCTGAATTTGTTTTCACCTGAAACAAGACTTGCCGCCGTCCATTTTACAGCGTATGTCATTATATAGGATAAGCCCCAGCATATTCCGCATTTTGCGGTAAGTATGAAATTATTCTTGAAATTTCCGAGTCTGTCATCATCAGTTCTTATGATAAATACAAGAATAAGAGGAACAAGAACAGTAATTGTTTCAACTGTAAGAAAATCAAAGAAAGCAATCATTACACCGCCTGCAACGGAAAGCAGAGTGAGAAAAATATCTCCTTTTTTTTCAAGAACAATATAAATCGGACATAACGTAAAACAAACCATAAATGCAGGAATGTATTCCAAAGCCAGTCTGATGTTCCATATGTGTACTCCTGCAAGAGATAATACGAGTGCCGCCACTGCAAAGTAATGCTTTTTGTCAATAAGTACAACAGCTGTTGCACTGAAAAGCAGCAATACGATTGTGAAGCAGACAAGCTTTACACCATCCGCATCTGTAAACAGCATAAGGGGTCTTATAAAAATAACCGAGCCATGCCAGTAGCGTGAGTAATCAGCATTTGCCTTTGCACCGTTTATAGCATGATACAGCCCCCAGTTTTCTCCATAGTCGCCCCCGTCGTAATATTTTGTATCAAGGGATGAAATCACCGGGGAACTGCTTTTGATGTTCCACATAACATTTAAAAGAATTGAGTCAGCGTAATTGTCACTTATAGAATTAAATTTTTCATTGCTGCCGAATTCAAAAGCATCCTTTTCAGTATAAACAAGAGCACTTTCCAACATGTTGTCTTTTATGGCAGAGTTGGGTATGCATGAGGTAATAATAAGCAACCCCCATAAAAGTAGAATTGTTGATAAAAATACAGCAGCATGAAGCATAAATTTTTTCAGCATATACATATCTCCTGACAGTCAATTGACACCCATTCTGACATCCTTATTTAGCGAGAAAAAAGCTTTTATAAAAATAAAAATCCCTGCAAATGCCGTAAAACAGCGGTTTGCAAGGTTTAATTCCTGGAGCTGGTGACGTGACTCGAACACGCGACCTGCTCATTACGAATGAGCTGCACTACCGACTGTGCTACACCAGCAAATATAATACTTATTAATTATATATTCATTTTTATAAAAAGTCAATAATAAAATAAAATTTTATTTGAAATTTTCCGAATAGTGTGCTATAATATATTTGTATTGTTTAATTATGTATTTTTTTGGCTTCAGGAGGGCTTTTATGGCACGTTCTAAGAAAAAAGTTTCAGCCTTTGCGGTTGTTGAAATAGTTTTTATTGTAATTCTCGTTCTGGTTATGGTGGCAATGCTTGCTTTCAATTTCCTGTTCAGAAAGGATAATACCGCCGCAAGTGTATTCGGATATAGCTTCTATAACACCAAAGCAGTGAATATGCTTCCGAAATTTCCCGAGAATACGCTTGTAATTGCCAAGGAATCGGAAATTGCAAATATAAAGGAAGGCTCGGTAATTCTCTGTAATATTGGTGATTATACAACCCTTATCAGAGTAACACAAATCCAGCAGGAAGCGGATAAAACCTATTATGTAGTTAAGTTTGATACATCTTCTGCAAATGAAACCTTCCGCATTGAGGCTGATGCAGTAATAGCAAGAGCTGTTTGGCAGATAAACGGCTTCGGAGTTTTTCTTGATTTCGCAACATCTACTGTCGGAATTATCATTGCAGTTGTTATACCTCTGATATTTATTATATCAATTCAGGTTGCAAGAATACTCAGTATTCGTAAACTCGAAGACGAAGCTGATGCACTTGATGATATAGATGATATAATCCATTCAAGAAACGAGGAGGACCCTGCTCCGGTTACATTTACAGAACCTAAGTTTGTTGAAGATGTAACAGGAAAAATTCCTCTTGTAACCCGTGAACCTGAGCCAAAACCCGACAAGATTCTTTCTGTCGATAACAAGGGCAGAGCAGAGTATACAGAGCGTAAGCAGGAACCTCAGGACAGTAACTCGCCGCTGTTCTCATATGATGCACTCAGAAAGCCACAGCGTGAAACTGTTGCAGCAGGTGTGACACACACCATTACAGAAGATGATGTGTATATTAACCGTCCGACAAGAATTAATCCTGAAATGAAGAAAACAAATGAATTCTTCGAAAAATATGCACCTCAGAATAATGATATTCACTCAGAGGAAAGCGGTTCCGTTGTGTTTACACCTCATCTGAGCAATATCATTCCAGAAAGCATTGCTGCAGTTCAGGAAGAAACTTCTGCACCTAAAAAATCAGCATTTGACGACAGCGTGAAAGCATATTTCGACAGAAAGTCGGAGCCAACTGAAAAGGTTGTTTCTGTTGAGGAAGCTCTCATTCCAGAGCAGGCTGTAGTCCCTAAGGAAACAATCGCACCTCCTAAGAAGAAGAAGAACAATAAAGCGCTTGCTGAACTTATGAGTATTATCGACGCTGAAGAAACCAAATTAAAGAAATAAAAAAACAAGGGTACCGAATTATAAACTCGGTACCCTTGTTTTATATAGCCTTTGAATACTGAACAGAGGACTTTGCTACTGATTTTTTCTGAATAAAGCTGCATGGAATTTCAATATGTTTGGAAGCTTTTTTTCCGTTGATTGCAGCAATTGTAAGAGTAAGCGCCATATCGCTCATGGTTTCTGTCTTTGTGTCAATGTATGCAATACTGTAATTTTCAGCATTGGTTGAGTCAGAATCCTTAAGTCCGACAATTGTAATGTCACGCGGAATTTTTAAGCCTAATTTAGAAACTGCAGAAGCCGCCGCAGCAGCAGTAGCCTCGTCCTGTGTAACTATTGCAGTTACGGAAGGGTTACTTCTCAAAGCGGAAACAATTGCTTCTGACGGAATAACACCCGAAATGCAGTCTGCTGAACAGAAATTGTTTCTTCCAAGACCGGAAAGCTTTATTCCGTCCTCAAATCCGTGAGAAAGCTTCTTTCCGAATTCTGTTTTGTCGCTTATGCAGTAAAGATAATTTCTGTGTCCGTAATCATCTGAAAGCTTGATAACAGCCTTTGAAACAGCATTTCTTTCATCAGATGTAATGCTGTATATATTCTTTCCTGACATCTGTGAGTGAATAAGAATTACAGGCCTGTTCTTAGCAGCAAGAGTAATGAATTCACTGCAGAGTTCGTTCATGTTCATTCCCATGAAAATAAAGCTGCGGAAATTTTTGCTGAGATAATGAGCAATTTCATCTGAACCGTTTTCAACATTTTCAGCAGGAATTTCAATTACCGTAAATCCATTTTCGGAAAATCTGTCCTTGAGCTGGAAAACAGCTGAACGACTGCGATAGCTTTTGCTTGTAATAAGTGCAATAAGCTTAACCTTGCTGTCGTATGATACGTCAAATCCGTTGAAACTGAAATTGATATCATTTTCATTAATAGTGTCAATAATACGCTGTCTTGTGCTTTCCTTTATCTTGTCACCATTAAGAGCACGGTAAATTGTTGACTTTGAAACACCTGTTATTTCAGCAAGCTTAATTACATTCATCACAATTACTTCCTTTTTCAGTATTTGTTTTTGGTAAGATTATCTTCACAAGTTATATTCGATAGGTTCGGAACAGATTTAGTTGCTGTTCCGAACCCCGAAATTAAGGAGAAGATGAATAAGGATTTTCATACGAAAAGATTTTATGTACCGCATCCGGGGGAGATGCGGTACATATCAGGTCGCTAATAAAACGTCAAAGTGTAAATATATAATTTAGGATTAGCAATGTTTATGATAAGAACATAATAACTTTATGTAAGCGCTCTCATCATCACTGCCTGAGGGACTGTTCGAATTACGAACAGTATAAATGTTACAACTTTATTATAACAATATTGACTTTTTTGTCAATTAAAAAAGTGAAAAGTAGCAATACTGACAATAAATTTTAATTAATTTTAAGCAAAACTTACAAACAGTGTTTATAGTTTAACAAATCAAATTGTTTTATTTGTGAAAAATGCACTATTAATTATAACGAAAAAGGTTAAAGTAGCACTAAAATGATAATGTGCACTAATTTTTATAATATTTTATAAGAAATAAAGAAAACAATTTCGTTAAAGAGTGAAGTTGCGAAAATGTTTTCGTTCATAAAAAGTTTTAAATTTCAGATTAATTTTATTTTGTAAATTAAGTTAAATTTAATTAATTTTAAAGGAAAAGTGCTTAATTTTTATGATTAAATTACATAAAACTATTGATATTAGTGATTAAATGTGCTATTATAAACTAAACAAAACTTTATTTGCTGAGGAAGTGAAACAATTGCCGAAGAATGTAAAGATGAAAGATATAGCTAAAAAGCTGGATATAAGTGTTGTTGCTGTTTCAAAAGCATTAAACGGTAAACCCGGAGTAAGCGATGAACTGAGAATGAAAGTAAGAAAAACTGCTGATGAAATGGGATATCGTCATGATGCAGCAATAAAGAAAAAAACTGAACTCAGCAATAATATAGGTATTATTGTAGCCGAAAAATACGTCCAGGAGGATTCATTCTATTTCAAGTTTTTCCGTCATATATCACAACTGCTTCAGGTGAATGAGCATTATGCTTTTTTTCAGACGCTTTCCCAGACAGCAGAGGATAATGCTATTCTTCCGAAAATGCTGTTTCAGCAGCGTGTCGATGGAATAATAATGCTTGGTCAGGTTTCAAAAAAATATACAAAAGCAATTATTGAAACACAAATTCCTGTAGTGTTCCTTGACTTTTACAACGAGCATATAAATACCGATTGTGTAATCTGCGACAGCTTTTATGCAAGCTATGAAATGACGAATTACCTTATACATAACGGTCATCGTGATATTGCGTTTGTGGGAAATATCCGTGCAACAAGCAGTATTCAGGACAGATATCTCGGCTATGCTAAATCACTTATTGAACACGATATACCTCTCCGTGAGAATTATGTGCTGAGTGACCGCGACCTTGCAACAGGACTCCAGACCTCTGTCGAACTGCCGGTTGTAATGCCTACAGCCTTTGTCTGCAATTGTGATGAAACAGCCTGCAGACTTATAACTCAGCTCAAACAGTTAGGCTACCGTGTTCCAGATGATATATCTGTAACAGGCTTTGATAATTCAGTTTACAGCACCATAAGCGACCCGAATATAACAACGATAGAAGTAAATACCGCATATATGTCAAAGCTTGCAGTGGAGGGAATACTGCAGAAAATAGAAAAGCCAAGCTTTTCAATGGGAATGGTTCATGTCAACGGTCAGATAATCTATAAGGATTCTGTGCGTTCATTAAACTATTAATCAGAAAAGGAAGATTACAATGAATAAAGGAATTATTTTTGATTTGGACGGAACCCTCTGGGATTCCTCTGAACAGGTTGTAGCAGCCTGGAATATGGCGCTTGCAAAGCGTCCCGAAACAGATTTGCAGATTACAGTAGCAGATATGACAAGCTATATGGGAAAAACAATGGAAGCAATTGCCGAGCTTATGATGCCGGAAATTGACTTGACAACCCGACTTGATATAATGAAGGATTGCTGTGATATGGAGCACGAATACCTGCATAACCACAGCGGGAAGCTTTTCCCTGAGCTTGAAGAAACACTGAAAAAACTCAGCGAAAGCTATAAGCTTATTATCGTCAGCAATTGTCAGGACGGTTATATACAGACGTTTTTCCATTGCAACCCACAGCTTGAAAAATACTTTGTCGATTTTGAGTGCCCAGGCAGAACAGGAAAAGGAAAGGGCGAGAATATCAGGCTTGTAGTTGAGCGTAACAATTTGGATAAAGCTGTATATGTCGGCGATACACAAGGGGACTGTGACGCATCCGATTTTGCAGGCGTACCATTTATCCACGCCTCATATGGCTTTGGGACAATAAACAAAGAAGTGCCGAAGGTTACATCCTTTGAGCACGTTATAGAAACTGCAGCTGAAATTTTAAGGTAAATAAGAAGCCGTGTATGCTCTGTAAGCATACACGGCTTTGTGATACTATAATATAAATTTTTTTATCAGTTCATTTGCATCGCCACGGAGATGAACAAATTCGGAGCTGCTGTTGATAAGCTCCATTCCAAGTTTTTGCATAAGCTTCTGTGATTGGCTGTTACGTCTTTCAGCAAAAGCTTCAACATATTTGATATCAGCAGGAAGTGTGCCTATAAAATACTTGCAGAAACGATAAAAGGTCAACGTACAATGATATTCCTTTTTAAGTTGTAATTCTTCAATCATAAGCAACGTGTTGTTGATATAGTATTGAATGTATCCAATTAATCTATAATTATCAAAACACAATATAATCTGTCTTGCAGGTTTGTCAAGAGCAGGAGAAACATTGTCAAGCCATTGTTTCTTTTCGAGTTCATATGATAATTCGGACGGAGCAATTTCTCGCATATTGTTATGGAGCAAGTCGAACAGCTTTAGCAGAAATTTTTCTTTTTCATTTTTATTCAGATATGTAAATGTAATCATATTATCACCTTACAAAACAAAAAGAGCATCATCAAACGATGATGCTCTTTGGCGCAGAAGGAGGGATTTGAACCCTCGCGCCGGTTACCCGACCTACGCCCTTAGCAGGGGCGCCTCGTCACCACTTGAGTACTTCTGCATAATGGTAACAAAACAAAAATTTTTCCGAGTTTTGCTTTTCTGTAAAAATCAAAACATCGGCAATAATTAAATTGAATGGCGGAGAGGGTGGGATTCGAACCCACGGTACGTTGCCGTATCACTGGTTTTCAAGACCAGCTCCTTAAACCACTCGGACACCTCTCCAAGAAGCCGCCTTTTATCCAGCGACTTATATATTTTACCATACAACATTTAATTTGTCAATACCAAATCTGAAAAAAATTATAACTTTTTTGAGCGAGCAAATTCAATCAGCTTTTCACGATCGTTTTCAAGTTTTTCATCAATAATATTATCAAGCATCTCATCAAGTATTACACCTATTTCCTTGCCTGTGTAACCCAGATCAATCATATCATTTCCGTTAACAGCAAGGTCATTAATCTTCAGGCATTGATTTTGCGTAATTATTTCCTCGCCCTTTACCTGCATGGCATCAACCGTCTGGATACGTTCAAAACAGAAACTCTGCTTTGCACGGTTGTCACCGCGCATAACCTCAAGCAGCAAAGGGAAAAGCTCCTCACCCACAGCAGCAATAAGTCTGCGTACAACCTTGTAATCATCAACAGGTGTAACATAATGATACCTGATAAGCGTGCATACCTTTTCAATAGTTTCATTGGAGAAATGCAAATCACGCAGAATAACCTCCGCAAGCTCTGCGCTCTGTTTTTCGTGATTGAAAAAGTGACCGTTGCCCTCATCATCAAGACGGAAGCAAATTGGTTTTGCAATGTCATGAAGCATAAGCGCAAGACGCACATAAGGCAAAGGCTTAGAATGCTCAATCGCCTCAGCAGTATGAGTCCATACATCGTAAACATGGTAGCGGTTATGCTGGTTGAAATCAATACACGGACCTATCTCAGGAATAATAACCTCAAAAACATCAGCAAATTTTGTAAGTATATCACACGGAGCAATACCATTGAGTAACAACTCAAGTTCCTTTGCGATTCTTTCTTTGGAAATGTTGCTGAGTAAATGCTTCATGTCATGGATTGCAAGTGCAGTTGTCTTTTCAATCTCAAATCCAAGCTGAGCAGAAAACCTCAGAGCACGCATAATTCTGAGAGCATCCTCACTAAAACGTACAGACGGCTCACCAACGCAGGCAATCCTGCGGTTGAACAAGTCTTTCTGTGCACCGAAGCTGTCAATCAGTCCAGTTCTGGGATTGTAGGCCATAGCGTTTATCGTAAAATCACGTCGTGACAGGTCGTCAACAATATCAGAAGTAAATTCGACATCCTTAGGGTGTCTGTTGTCCTCATAAGCACCGTCAATTCTGAATGTGGTAACTTCAATGCTTTCTCCGTTAACAATAACCGTAACCGTGCCGTGTTTGATACCCGTGTCAATAGTCTTGTAGCCGTAAAGGCACTTTTTTATTTCATTGGGAGATGCAGAAGTTGCGATGTCATAGTCGTTGGGCTTTTTGCCGAGAATTGAATCACGAACACAACCGCCGACGATATAAGCTTCAAAGCCGTTGTATTCAAGCTTGTCAATAATCATACTGACGCTTTGCGGTAAATAAAAATCCATAACATCGCTCCCTTCGATAATTTTTATGAAGTATATTATAACATATAAGTGAGACTTTTTCAATATGTTTTTTATGCAAAATATACACTTTTTTTATACCGTAAATTTCATAGCATTAAAATCTGTACAGTGCACATAATAGTTGTACCGCATCAAGAAGCGGAAAATCCGTAAGGAAAAATCAAACCATAGCTATAGATAATACTCTGTGTCTGCGGTTTTATTTTCCGAAAAAAAGGAGAAATGAAAAATGAAGAATCCATCTATTAAGTGCAATGTAACATCCTGCAAGTACAATATGGACAGCGAACACTACTGCACACTCGACTGCATTCAGGTAGGCACACATGAAAAGAACCCAACAGTTCCTGAGTGCACAGACTGTATGTCTTTCGTAAAGAAGCCAGGCTGCTGTTAATCATTTTCAATATGGGCACCGAATGTATTCGGTGCCCATATTGACATTATTATGTTAGTGTGTTAAAATTGTATTGACAATCTTTGTCACAAAAAATGAAAAGGTGGTTATGGTTATGGATTTTATTCTCGAACATCTTGGCGTAATCGGCATAATCATTGCTGTAATTGCAGTACTTGCAATAATCGCATCAGGCTATGTCAAAGCGCCGCCGGATAAGGCTTATATTATTTCGGGTATCGGTAAAAAAGCAAGAGTTGTTATTGGTAAGGCTTCGGTAAAAATTCCGTTCTTTGAACGACTCGATAAGCTTGATTTAAGTCTTATGTCAGTTGATGTGAAGACAGCTTCCGCAGTTCCTACAGCCGATTACATCAATATTATGGTTGATGCTGTCGTAAACGTAAAAGTTTCCCTTAGCGAAGATGGAATCGAACTTGCTCAGCAGAACTTCCTTAACCGTGAAAAATCATACATAATCACAGTTGCAAGAGAAGTTCTCGAAGGTAATATGCGTGAAATCGTAGGTACAATGGAACTTCGTGATATGGTTTCAAACCGTCAGCAGTTTGCAGACAGAGTTAAAGAAAATGCAGCCCCTGACCTTGCAAAAATGGGTCTTGATGTTGTATCTTTCAACGTGCAGAATTTTACAGACTCTCAGGGTGTAATTGATAACCTTGGTATCGACAACATCTCTAAAATCCAGAAAGACGCTTCTATCGCTAAGGCAAACGCTGAACGTGATGTCGCAGTTGCACAGGCTGAGGCTGATAAGCAGGCTAATGATGCAAAAATTGCAGCAAATCTTGAAATTGCACAGAAGAACAACGATCTTGCAATCAAGAAGGCTGAACTCAAGAAAATGTCCGATATCAAGCAGGCCGAAGCCGATGCCGCTTACCGTATCCAGGAGGAGGAACAGCGTAAGCAGATTGAAATTACAACTGCTAACGCTAATATCGCTCGTCAGGAAAAGGAAGTTGAGCTCGAAACTCAGAAAATTGCTATTCAGGAACGTCGTCTTGATGCAGAAGTAAGAAAACAGGCTGAAGCAAAGAAGTTTGAACAGCAGCAGCGTGCCGACGCTGACCTTTATACACGTCAGAAGGAAGCCGAAGCTAAGAAGTACGAAGATATCCAGAATGCGGAAGCTGAGCTTGCAGTTCAGCAGCGTGATGCTGAAGCTCTCTACTACCGTGCAGAGCAGGAAGCAAAGGCACAGCGTGCAAAGGCTGAAGCTGCAAAGTATGCCGCAGAGCAGGAGGCTGAGGGTATCCGTGCAAAGGGTATTGCTGAAGCTGAAGCTGTAAGAGCAAAAGCACTTGCTGAAGCTGAAGGTCTTGATAAGAAAGCTGAGGCTATGCAGAAAATGCAGGAAGCCGCTATCCTTCAGATGTATTTCGAAAAGCTCCCCGACATTGCAAAAGCAGTTGCAGAGCCGCTTTCCAATATTGATTCCATTACAATGTACGGTGATGGAAATACAGCAAAAATGGTTGAGGATATTACGACTTCTACAACACAGATCTCCAATGGTTTACTTGACGGAATGGGAATTTCCCTTAAAGACCTTGTTGGAAGTGTCCTTACTGGCAGAGCAATCGGCGCAGGCTTGAATGCTTCCGAAAATGCAGAAAAAGAACTTGTAACATCAGGCAAAAAGTAAAATTATAAGGGTATCAGCCTTTCGGTTGATACCCTTCTGTTTTATTTAAACGTTTGATCATATGAATTGGTTGGTGAGGTGAGAAAAACTTTCGGGATACAAATAAAAAAGTTGTGCAGAGGTATTGAAAACAACGGAAAAAAATGTTATAATATTAATATATGTTTGCCGAAAGGAATGGTCTGATAAATGGACTTTATATACACATTTGGTTCCCTTGTCCGAAGCATACTCCCGATTGGATTCTGGGATGTTCTTGATATTGCAGTTCTGTCTGTCCTCATTTACAAGGGCTTTACATTTGTAAAGGAAACCCGTGCAGGCGGTCTTATCCGAGGTATTATCCTTATTTTTATAGCATATTTCATTATGGATGCCGTAGGAATGAAAGCCATGGCATACCTTATCAACCGTGTGTTTGATATCGGTCTGCTGGCAATTGTTGTCCTTTTCCAGCCTGAACTTCGCCGTTCTCTTGAAAAAATGGGACATTCGCGAGTTTCAAAGCTTCCTGTATTTTCTTCCCTTACAGCTGAAACAGCAGATGCAGTTTCTCAGAAATGGAGTATTGCCATTGATGCAATCTGTGAGTCCGTTGAGGATTTGTCAGCAACAACAACAGGTGCACTTATCGTAATTGAACGTGAGTCCAAGCTTGGTGAGCAGATTGACACTGGTACTGTACTTAATGCAGCACCGTCGAAGGAACTTTTCGGCAATATCTTTTATCCTAAAACACCTCTCCACGACGGCGCAGTAATAATGCGTGACGGGATGGTTCTTGCCGCCGCATGTTTTCTTCCAAAGCCCCAGAAGGAGGAAACAATCAATAAAGCGCTCGGTTCAAGACACCGTGCAGCAATCGGTATGAGTGAAAACTCCGACGCAATTGTAATTGTTGTATCAGAGGAAACAGGTACAATTTCCATCGCAGAAAACGGTGACCTGCAGCGTCCTCTTACAAGAGACAGCCTTAAAAAGATTTTAAGAACAAAGCTTCTTCCCGAAAAGCCACAGAAGCCTCCTAAGAACAACGGAGAGAACGGCGAAAAGAATGACCGTAACGTATTTTTCAAAAAGAAGAAGTTCACCGATAAAATCTGAGTGGAGGAAACAGCGTAAAAATGAATATTCTGAATGTAATAAAAAATGTTTTCAAAAAAGTCAGCAACTTTTTTTCTCGGCTTTTTGAAAAGGATGTTGTAATAAAAATAACCTCTATCATTGCCGCAATTGCAATCTGGTTTGTTATTTCAGTAAGCCAGTATCCGATAATAGATGAGGTTGTCTTTAATGTTCCGATACAGATTGAACTTGAGGGAACATATGCCGAAGCAAGCGGTTATCAGGCTATGACCCAATCTGTTGAAACTGTTACAGTGTACCTTACTGGTAACAGAGGAGAAGTAGGAAATATCAAAACGGAAGACCTTGTTGCAATAGCTTCTGCCGAAAATGTCATGTATGCTACAGAATATAATCTTCCTCTTGAAATTGAAAGTGTTACAAACAAGGATTTCGAAGTGACAAAAATAGAGCCTGCCGTCGTAAATGTCGGTTTTGACAGAATTGTTACAAAGGAAATTCCGGTAAGCCCTGAAATTTCAGGAATAAACGCAGCTGAAGGATATATCATGGGTGAGGGTGATGATATAGCTGTTGTTCCTAATAAAGTCAATATCACTGGCCCCGCTACAACCGTTGATGAAATCACTCAGGCAACTGTAATAATTCGTGAAGATACAGTTCTTACTGCAACAACTGATTTTAAAACAAGTACAATAAAGCTGTATAACGATAAAACGGAAATAGCTGACGATGATATTCAGCTTACCTATGATAAATCTGATTTCACGGTTCATGTGCCAGTCTATGCCAAGCAGACAGTGAAGCTTGATGTTCGTATTACCAATGCACCAGCAAGCTTTAACGTTGATAAGTTTAAAGAAAAGCTTGAGTTTTCCGTTGAAGAGCTTGTCGTAGCAGTTGCAGATGAAAATGCCGTAAAACGAGAGGCAATGGATATCGGAACAATTGATATGCGTGAGGTTGATGTAGGACGTGAATTCGTCTTTTCTACAGCAGATTTTCTGCCTGAAAATTATCAGGACTGGAATGACGTCGGAACAATTACCGTTAAATTTCCTTCGGAAGGACTGGCTGTAAGACCAATCCATATAACCAATCCGTCAATTCAGATGATAAATGTACCTGCACAGTTTGACTACAGAATTGTTACTTCAGGTGTAACACCTATATTCATAGGACCTGAGAAATCGCTTGAACAGCTTACCTATATAGATGTAATTGCACAGATTGATATGCTTAACAGCTTCAATATCGAAGAAGGCTATTGTAAGCTTCCTGTAACATTCAGTATACCAGCATTTGATGATGTGTGGTGCATAGGCTCTGAGGGAGTGCTGTCACCAATGGCAACAATTCAGGTTACCGCAAAAGAAAATAATTAACAGCAAGGCGGAAAGGTTCAGGCTTTTCCGCCTTGCTTTAAGAAATGAGGATAATATGGCTGTTATTGTTTCACAAATTAAAACATCAGTAACTTCAACAAATGATGAAATAATCAGTATCGCATTAAAGAAAATTAATCTGAAATCAGAAGATACAGCAAGAATAGGTGTGCACAAAACATCACTTGACGCAAGAAATAATTCGGATATCAAGCTTGTTTCTTCAGTTTGGATTGAATTGAATAATGAAAAACAGGAAAAGCGTCTGTGCGACAAATATTCGTTTTGTTCTGTGGTGAAACAGGAAAAAATAATGCCTGATAAGTCAGTTCGCATAAATAAACAGCGTGTTGTAATCGCAGGCTTTGGACCGGCAGGAATGTTTGCAGCACTTACACTTGCGGAGTACGGCTTTGAACCAATCGTAATCGAACGCGGAGCAGGCATTGACGAAAGGGTAGAAGCAGTAAATAATTTCTGGAAAAATGCAAAGCTTGACCCATGCACGAATGTTCAGTTCGGTGAGGGCGGAGCAGGAACTTTCTCTGACGGAAAGCTTACCACAAGAATAAAAGATCCACTTTGCCGTTATGTCCTTGAAAAGCTGGAGGAGTTTGGTGCACCCGAAGAAATCCTCATTAAAGCCAAGCCGCATATAGGTACGGACAAGCTTCGTAACGTCGTAAAAAATATCCGTGAAAAAATAATTGAACTCGGAGGTGCGGTGCGTTTCAAAGCAGTCCTTACCGATTTTCAGGCAGATAACGGAAAAATCAGATCCGTAACAATAAACGGTACTGAAGTAATTCCATGCGACAGTCTTATCCTCGCAATAGGACACAGCGCAAGAGATACATTTGAAATGCTGTATGAAAAAAAAATATTCTTTGAAGCAAAGCCGTTTTCCGTAGGTGCACGAATTGAGCATAAACAGGAGGAGGTTAACCGTTCGCTTTACGGTAAACACTGGAACAATCCCAATCTTCCGCAGGGCGAGTATCAGCTTTCCTACCGTCAGGGAGAACGTGCCGCCTATACCTTCTGTATGTGCCCTGGAGGGACAGTTGTTCCTTCATCAAGTGAAACAGAAACCGTTGTGACAAACGGAATGAGTGAATTTGCCCGTGACGGTGAAAATGCCAATGCCGCACTTGTAGTTTCGGTTTCCCCAGAGGACTTCGGCAGCAATCCTCTTGACGGTGTTGCCTTTGCACGAAATATCGAGCGTAAAGCATATCGGCTTGCAGGAAATAATTATACCGCACCCGCCTCAACCGTAGGAAGTTTCCTTAACGGTACAGGAAGCCTTAAAGGTGCGGAAGTAAATCCAACTTATGAAATTGGAGTGACCGAGTGTAACTTTAATGAGCTTTTTCCAAAGCAGATTACAGATTTGATGCGTGTCGGCTTAAATCAGTTTGCACGAAAAATGAAATGCTTCGGCAACGAAAATGCAGTTCTTACTGCACCCGAAACCCGAACATCTTCACCGGTCAGAATTACACGAAACGACGAAATGACATCACTTTCCATAAGTAACCTCTATCCATGCGGAGAAGGAGCAGGATATGCAGGCGGAATAATGTCCGCCGCAGTTGACGGTGTAAAATGTGCATTGAAAATTATGGGGAAATAAACAAACCGCACATCAGGCAATCCCGATGTGCGGTTTACTTTATATCTTAAAACATCTCAATAAATTTCTTTTTAGCCCCCGAAGCCTGCTCATTTTCCAGCCAGCAAAGCTCCAGTGTACGCTCAGGCAACGGCTTGTCGAGCTTTATCTCAAACAACTCACCACGTATGTCTGCAAATTCACGTGTAACGCAGGATATTCCCAGTCCTATTCTTGCAAATTCAATCAACAATTCATGAGTACCAAGCTCAATTTCTGGTTTGAGAATTATTCCGTCAGTATTGAATTCAGCATCTACTGCACGTCGTGAGTTAGATAGTGTTTCAAGCATTATAAGCGGATATTCAGCAACTTCTTTTCGTGTTAGAGCTTTCCCTTCAAGCTGTTTGTATGCCGCGCCTCCGATAAAAACATCGTGAAGCTTCAGACAGGTCTTGTGCGAGAATTTTTCCTCAGTAACAGGGGAGTTTACAAAAGCAATGTCAATCTTTCCAGCAGAAAGCAGAGAAAATGCTTCCGTACTTGTGCGGTTTACAACCGTCAACCGTACATTAGGGTAAAGCTCATGCCACTGTTTAAGGTAGGGGAGTACATAATATTTTGCAACCGTGTCAGCTGCACAAATACATAAACTACCTTCCTGTAAAAGTCTTAACCGTGAAATCTTTTCCTCAGCATCACCGATGGTTTCAAGAGCAGGTATAATCGCCGAATACAGTGCATTTGCCTCCGCAGTCGGGATAACCGACCTTTTTCCCCTGACAAATAACTGTACATCAAGCAGAATTTCCAACTGCTTTATAGACTGACTTATTGCACTCTGCGTGACATAAAGACGCCTTGCCGCCTCAGAAAAAGAACGTGACTCGTATACAACACTGAATGTACGGTAATAATCCAATGAAAAACGTTCCTTCATATTGTACCTCTCTTATCTATAAGTAAAACTTATGATATTCCTCAAATAATAATATTGACTTATATAAAAAATTATAGTATAATAAAGCAGTGATGTCAAGAGGATATTTGCTGATAGTTTTCGGATTATCGCATATACTTATTGCAAATCCAATAAATTGCATTAGCAATAATCTAAGACCGCAAATGCGGCAGAATGGAGAATTAATTATGGAAAGAACAGTCGGTACAGTAGTCCGCGGCGTAAGAGCACCAATTATCCGTGAAGGCGATGACCT
>JAZUSM010000098.1:0-25907 GCA_045606725.1 Oscillospiraceae bacterium
TTTTGAAATCTTTAAGCGTACTGATATAGTACCACAGATTGATAAATATGGTTATACATACGAAAAGGCAGCAGAATTTGTTTACAATAAATATATAGAGAACGGTAATATCTTGATTGTAGTAAATACAAAAGCTGCTGCACATTCGATATATGAACTCATTAAAAAAATATGCATTGAAAATAATGATGATGCTGAAATAATTCATCTCAGTACAAATATGTGCCCTCAGCACAGACGTGATAAAATATCGGAAATAAAAGCATTGCTGAATGCGAAAAAAGCAGTTATATGTATCACAACACAGCTTATTGAAGCGGGTGTTGATATATCGTTCAAATGTGTGGTATGTTCTTTGGCAGGAATGAAAAGCGAATTCAGGAAGTTATGAATAAAATGGATTTGAAGGAGTTCGAGGATATTACAACATCACCAACAGTAATGCTCATCGTGCGCTGTCGGATGTTATTGCTACGCATGAGTGTTATCAGAGGTTGAAGAGTTATGTTCAGGATGATATATAAGAGGACTAAGATTGAGTAGACTTTTAATAATATGCTTAGGTAAAAGAAAAGCTGATGAGCACTCAACTCATCAGCTTTTTAGTCAGCTGTCCTGATTAAAGTCTGTTATAACGGTTGATTTTTCCAATCTCTGACCGTCAATTTCGTAAACAGGCGTACCTCTCACACATATTCCTATTCGGAATATCCTTCCGCAAGAGGAACACTGTAATGTAATATCATATGTGTATTGAGTTTCTGTTCCTATTTCTTCAATGAAATTTTCAAAGGAACAGTTTGATTTGACAAGTTTTATCCTGTTTTCGAAATGCATAGCCTTCATCATCTGATATGGCTTTTCCCAGGCTTTCCAGTGCTCCTCGGATTTCCTTGCTGCTATCATTTCATAGCAAAGACATTCGCAATTTTTACAGTTGTTATCCATAGCAATCACCTGTTCAGTTAATTATATAATAAATTTTATTATAGCATATCTGTTAGAAAAAAACAACAAAACGGCAGGAACATTCCTGCCGTTATATTTACCCGCAAATCTCCTTAATCCAATCAATATATTCCTCAGTATGCTTACAGCAATAAGTCAGATGCCCGTATCCGCTTACAATGCGGTAATCCGCCTGCGGATAGGCCTTCTGTACTAGCTTCAGACAAGTCCTGCAAGCCTTTTCGTCCTTGTCGTAAAAGAAGTGCATACGCTTCTGCATTTCCGTGTCAAACTGCGGAAAATCAAAGGTGTAACAGCACTCAACCTCGTTCCTGATACTGTTGTCATTCAGATACGGAGCAACTTTGATAATCGGCTCAATCATTGGTTTAAGTGCCTCGGGGTCACCGCTCGAAAACTTCTTGATAAGCGGTATGTTCATAGCATCTTCAACGGTCTTGCCACGAAGCATTTTTATCATCGTTCTGAATTTGAACAGCATAAATGCCTTGTACGCCTTTGAAAGCTTAATGCACGGCGCACCGTCAAACAACGCATTTTCAGCGGTTATTCCGTCAGCAAGAAGCTGACTCATCAACTCAATTCCGATTTCCGAGCCCATAGACTGTCCGTAAACAAGCTTGACAGAGGTAATCTGCTGTTTTTTGAGGTACTGCCTTATTTCAGCGGCTTCATTCTGACGTGTGGTGAAGCCCTTGCCGCCCTCGTAATGTCCGTTGTAGGTGGGTGCAATAATGTAAAAATCCTTGCACAGCTTTGAGTAGAGGTTTTCCATGCTTTCAGCAGGGCAGAAAGAGCCTGTCAGCATAACAATAACGGGGTTATTTGGGTTGCCGAATGTGTTGAATTTCATAATAATTATTACGCTTCGTAAGAAGCGTATCCTCCTTTCGATGTTTTGCAGTTTTGTATACAAAATTTCGGACTTTAGTCCGAAAAGCAAAACTCGGGTCTGAAAACTTGTTTTCAGACTTTCTTCTTTACATTTCATCAAGCATTTCGTCAAGCGCATCAATAATACCTTGTACCGCCGCAAGACTTTCGGGGGAAAGCGTGTTAATAAGCTTCTGCACCTTTTCCTGTGCGTTACGGTGCATATTGCGGTGATATTCAAACACAAGCTGTCCCTTTTCGCTCAAACGGATGCAGACAGCGGTTTTCTTTTCGGGGGACGTCTGCTTCTCAATAAGTCCTTTGTCAAGCAGTTTTGCGGTAGTCTGGGACACGGCACCTTTGGTTATTCCAAGAAGTTGTGCGAGGGAAGTGGTTGTGATTTCGCCGTGCGTGCCGATTGTATCAAGCATATGCACCTCAGCGGCATAAAGCAGGTCATCCGTGCCGTAGTGCTTTGGTTTCTGGGTTTTCTGATTGTATTTGTTCAGCAATCTATAGCTGTTTTCAAAAATATCGGGAGTCATAATTGCACCTCATAATAATATTGTTTAGCTACTAAACAATATTATATTACAAAAGGATTGGTTTGTCAAGTAGTAAAAATCTACCTGAAAGAATAAAAAACAAACCGCCACAGTAATCAAACTGCAGCGGTTAATCTGTACATTATTTCTGCCCCTTTAAAATACATTCCGTAACCCTGTCCAGAATCAATCCACGGTCACGTTCGGGGTAGAATTCCAACAACGGAACAGCCTTTTCAGCAATATCATTTGCAGTAAGCTTCGGCATAACAAGCTGACTTCCGTACAGCTTGCGGACGTTGTTTCTCTGACGGTTGAACGAGATGTTGAAAGGACGTGCCAAAGCTTGCGGAATCAACGCTTTTGGGTCAATGTCCATAGGGGAAAGCTGAACATTTGAAAGCAGACCTGCACCGTTGTCAAAAATCGGACAGTAATCAAATTTCCCGTTTTCCTCAAGCAGGGCAATGTTGTTCAGGTGGCGGTCATCGTTGAGAAACAGCGCATCAACCTCAAACAGCAAGGCAAGATATTTCGGGAAATCTTCAAGCTTTGTGTAGTCAGCAGTTGCTTCTGCAAGGTATGCAATCCGCTTTATGTCACTGGAAAGTCTGCCGAGTTTCTCACTCAGCGGCACGTCAATAATCCGCTTGAAAAGGTGACTTAGCGTTATAATTGATTGCCCCTCTTTAAGAAAATTTTCGCTTGAACAACCCGTGCGATTGCGACCGTGTACATTCATTTTTACCACATCGTATCGCACAAACGTGAACGGCGTATTCTGTTCGATATTGCTGGACTCCAGAAGTCTTGAAATAAGTGCCTCGCTGAGTGCCTCATAGCCGAACTGGTCAAGCTTGTACCACATATTCGTGTCAGCGTCAAACCATTTTTCCTGATTGCCTTTTGACGAGGTTTCGGCGATTTTTTTGTTGGAAGCAAATTGTAATTTCATCAGAAATCCTCCAATTCAAGCCATTGATTATCTTCAGCCATTCGTCCTTGCGTTTTCTGAATAATCTCAATAGGGGAGTAGCTTTCCACACCTATCGATTCAAGATATTCACGCAGTCCCGAGCGTCCCTTTGGTATGCAGCGTTCTTCAAGAAATGCGTTGAAATCGTCCCAATCGGGATGAGTTTTTTTCCCGAAAGCTGTTTTCACAATGTTATCAATGTGATTTTCGGCAGCAAGTGTTTTGTCGGTAAAATCAGCGTAAATAAGCGTGCAAAGGCTGTTGCCGCTGTAATAACGCAGACATTTTACATCGTGCCCCAATGTCTTTTTCTTTTCAGCAAACTGCTTTGTTGTGCGTGATTTAGTGATTGTTATTTTTTCTCCGTCAAAAGCAAGTTCAACATTCCTGTCAGCGTTATCAATTCCAAGCTGTTCAATCCAGCTTGTGGGAAGCGAGATTTTATAGGTTTTAGAACCCTTGGAAGCAGTTCCTCCGGGGGTGTTTACGATAATTTTTGCGGTGCGGTTTTCCATTTTATCACCTCAAAGTAATTATATCATATTCGTTACGAATAGTCAAGGATTTGTGCGGATGAAAAAGCATCCCTGGAGGAGTGCTTTTATGATGTAGTTATATGTGTTCGTTTAAAGGTTCAAATTTAATACCGTTTTGACATGGTTTTTCACGATTGCTTTTACATTTTGACCAAAATATTTCTTTTGGAATACCATCAGGAAAAGCTTTACAAGTTAGTTCGGTTTTATTTTCTTCATAAAAATTTTTGCAGTCTATGCAATCAGAAAAAATAACCATTTTAATTTTTCCTGTCTGTTTGTCAAAATCATGGTATTACATATTTATGTGTATTGTGATTAGTCTATTATAATTTTAGGTAATCCGAAATGTTTGGGTGGTACTGTGCCATATTCTTCAATTGTGTAATCAAAGTTATCACGAATACTTTTATCAATAAGTTCAGCAAAAAGTTCAAAATCTTCTTTGCTGTCTATCCTTGCAGTTGATAGAATCTTACAATCGTAACCAAAATGTTTATTGAATTTTAATATAGGAGCAAGCCAATCTATTTTACTACTCATTTTAGTTACCATTCCTTCATTTCAGCACATTTCTTTCTCTCTTCTTCAAGAGAGGCCTCTTTTTCTTCAGGGGTCATTTTATCAAGTTCTGCTTGTAACTCGGGTGAGATACCATCGAAGTAGCTTTCATATATATTTTCTTTGCATTGTTCAAGATAGTGCTTGTAGCTTTCCTGGGCTTCGGGTGGTGCATTATCGTTAATTACAAATCTGCCATTTTTTTTATGACACCATTCTTTTTTGGACTTCCAAAATAAATCCATTTTTCTCATATTAACAACTCTTTTCAATATATTTTTTCATGTACATTAATCATTATAATTCCCTATACTATCTTCAGGATGTAACGCAAAATATTTGTTTAAAGTTGATTTCGCAAGTGTTGCCAACAACTTGTTACCATCCTTGAAAGGCCCATCAAGAACACACATTTCTTCGTCTGAATATGGTTCTGCACTTTTGGATTGAGCGATAAGCAGTTTGATTTTTTCTGATGAAAAACTCGTAATCATAGTTGTTCCTTAACTTTCATATTGTATATTTTAAAATATTTATTATAACAACTTATCTATGAATATTATAACATTTAGTCCTTAAATTTAAAATTTTCCAGTTCTTCATCAGACAAATCTTTGAAGCCCTTTTGGGTTTCACGTAAGTAGTTTGCTACTTCACTTAATTTGTACTGATTTGGCGGAGCATTCCATATTGAATTATCCACAAAATTACCATCAAATCCTTCAAAATCAGGATCAGGGATAATATGTTGCATATAATTACCTTCTTTTAAAATAATTTATACTACAATTATACCAACTTACTTTGCAAAGTCAATGATTTGGTGTGTAAATTTTGGTGCATCTACATCTTATATGTGAGAGTAGAGATATAAATAAGGGATTGCTGCATCATACAGCAATCCCTTAAACTATATCCCAATATATATCTTAATTTACGGCAGTCAATCACACAATCCTTATCTCCGAAATGGCATCAAGTCCAATCCGTGTCCCGTCAGCAAAAACAATCTCCCTTGCATACTCATCAATAATTCTCACACGTCCCTTTGTCATCACATATTTGCCGCCCTCTTTCAGCGGGTCGGGTACAAAGTAGGTAACCTCAATTTCAGGCTGTTCGTCAATTCTGTCAGCAATCAACTGAAGCTGTTCATCAAGCTTGTTCCGTGCATCTTCTGAAAGCTCGTACTGTTCATCGGTAAGCCGTGCCGTTTCCTCAACAGCATCATCATAACCCGTCAGCGCCGCAAAAGGGGAGAACTGTGCCGCACGGTCGTGCATCGACATCTGCGGACGTGTCTTTGAAACGTGGTGCGGCTGATTTATAATATCATCATAGCGGTGTTCGTTGGTGTTCATAATTTTAATCCTCGCACTTTTTTCTGAGTTGATTTTCAATCTCACATAGCTTCAAATCGGCAAGTTCAGACAACGAATATTTTTCAGCCAAATCCTTCACCAGCTCACAGCCGATGTAATAGCCTACATCGGATTTTCCGTTATAACTGCACCAATCACCGAAAAAATCCTGTACACTTTTACCGCTGTCAATACGTCTTACATATTCTTGGTACAAGTTTTTTCGATTTACATTGCACCAATCCAACCAGCCGTCATTATCCTGATGATAGAAATTCATATTTTCACAAAGCAGCTGTTCGACATACATAGCAATGCCCTCGCTGTACACATGCCACAACGCCTTTTCATTGATGGTTTCAAGGCTTTCGGTTGTGTTTTTTGCACCGTAATGCCATATGTGCCCAAGTTCGTGATAAATCAGTGCCTGCATATTGCGTTCGTCAAACCAATTCAGTTCAATAACCTTTTCAACGCCTATCAAAATGGAAGGCTTTTCGTTAAGCGTTGTTGCCCAACCGGCACCGTTGCACAAACCAAGATAAAACACAATTGTAACGTCAAGCTCTGTTCCAAGCTTTTCACGCATTTTGTCAGCTAAATCAGCGGTTGCCGAAACAAAGGAATTGTGTGCCGCAGTAAGCTTTTGAGCGTTATTAATTGTCGATTGTAAGACAGGTAAAATATCCTGCTCAAAATCATAGTCCGCAGTATCGTTTTTGATTTTGTTACTGAAATTAGGTGCGATGCTGTCAGCGTATTTTTTCCAGCAGGTTATATCAAAAATTCCGTTGGGATAGCATTGCTGTATTTCATTGGACGTGTCAATAATTTTCATAAACTCCACTCTCCACTCTCAAAACTCTACACTCTTTAAGCCTTATGCCCCCCGACCTGTCCGTTGCGCTCAATGGTCGTGGCGCCCTCCTCAAAATTCATACCTTTCAGTACAGCGTTCTTGCCGTACTTTTTCTTTATATCAAGCAAAGCCTTCTGCATACGCTTCTCACGGGCAAAGCCTTTTGCCTCAGCCTCCTGCTGTCGCTGTACTTCCTCATAGTCCGTGAAAAAATCAAGCTGAACATCACTTTCCTTGGGTGCTTTGCTTTCAGCAATAACGTGATTTGCAACAACGTACATTCTCCGCACCAACAGCTTTTCGTCCACAATCCTGTCGTAAAGCCCCATTACCGCCTCGGTGATTTTCTTCGTTGAGGACGTGTAGAAACCAATGTTTATCGAGCCGTGTGCAGACTTTGGCACTTGCCTGCCATAATGGTCAGTAGTAACCGTGCCCTTGAAATTTTTCCTGCGGTCAGGGTCAGTAAGGTTGTCAATGTCGTACCCCACCGTCAGCACCATCTGGTCGGTGACGAGTCCCTTTTCCACAAGGTCAAGCACCAGCAAATCCGTCATTTCACGGACAACAAGCCTGCCTTTTTCAAAATCATAAGGACATTGAAGCACCTGTCCCGAGCTTATGCTGTTGTTTTCGGGACGGTAAGCCTTGATTTCAGCAATCGTGCACGGCTCCCAACCCCACGCGTGGTCAATGAGAAGCTCCGCATTGATGCCGAAAAGCTTGTATAGCAGATTTTCGTTGTAGTAGTTGTAATCCGTGCCGAGAGAGCACCGTGCAATATCGCCCATTGTGTACAAACCGTTTTCCTCAAGCTTTTTTGCGTACCCCTTGCCCACACGCCAGAAATCCGTCAGCGGACGGTGCGTCCATAACTGCCGACGATAGCTCATTTCATCAAGCTCAGCAATTCGCACTCCGTCCTTGTCAGCAGGCATTTTCTTTGCAACAATATCCATCGCAATCTTGCAAAGATACATATTCGTGCCAATGCCTGCCGTTGCGGTAATTCCCGTTTCAGCAAGCACCGCAGAGATAATCTTTTTCGCAAGCTCACGTGGAGTCATTACGTAAGTTTTCAGATATGAAGTTACATCAATAAACACCTCGTCAATGGAGTAAACGTGAATATCCTCAGGTGCAATGAAACGCAGATAGATGTTGTAAATCTGCGTGCTGACCTCCATGTAGCGTGCCATCTGCGGAGGTGCAACAATATAATCAATGGCAAGCGCAGGATTGCTGTTAAGCTCAGCAGAGTCAGTCGACGAGCCTTCAAGCTTACGGCGCAATTTGCGCTGTCGCTGTAAATTTGCTTCCTTAACCTTTTGTACAACCTCAAAAAGCCTTGCCCTGCCGGGTATTCCGTATGCTTTCAAAGCAGGGGAAACCGCAAGGCAAATCGTCTTTTCGGTACGGCTCGGGTCAGCAACAACAAGGTTTGCCACAAGCGGGTCAAGTCCACGCTCGACACATTCAACCGAAGCATAAAAGGACTTCAGGTCAATGGCTATATATGATTTTTCAGACATTGTATCAGCCCTTTCAGCGTAGTAAATTTATTATAGCACAAAAGTTCGATTTTGGCAATAGGCAAAATCTGAGCATAGTTGAGTGCATAGACATAAAATAAAAATGAAACAATTTTCATTTTACACTTGACAAGTCGCTGTTTGTGCTGTAAAATGAATATGGTTTCATTTTAAGAGAAGGAGAAAATTATGCCAAAGGTATCAGAAGAATACATACAGAACAAGAAAAAGAAAATAGTCCGTACAGCATATGACTTGTGTCTGAATAAAACAATCAGCACCGTTACAATGCAGGATATTATCGACGCGTCGGGACTGAGTCAGGGCGGTATCTACCGCTTTTACAAGGATATAGACGAAATATTCAAGGATATGCTGATAGACAGCAGGCAACGTGTCAATATCAGAAATCAGGTTGATGATATTTTCGCAGGTGCAGATGAAAAGGACATCAGGGACGTACTGCACCACGTTTTTGAATTGCTTGCAGACTTTATGACAAAAGAGCTTATGGGTATCGTGAAGATAAATTTTGAGCTGTCTGTTCTTTCTATGAATGCACCGCATCGTACAGAAAAAATATTAGGTGAGATTGAGGGCACAGGTAACTTTGAATACCTGTTTATGAATGTGACAAAGTACCTGCAAGGACTTATTTCAAAGGGCAGCGTAAAACTGAAAGTGAGTCCCGAGGAGCTTATCACATACCTTACCACAACCTATAACGGAATTGAAATGAGCTGTATCATCAATCACTGTTACAAAAAATTGCCGTTGATGGAGTGGTACACGCCAAAAACACAGCTTAAAACCTTGGAAACTACGTTATATTATTTGCTTGGACTGGAGGATTAATATGCAGGTACATACATTTATTGAAGGTGACAAGCCGATTATGGTGCTTATTCACGGTGTGTTGACCCCGTGGCAGATATGGATGCCACAGATTACCGCATTCAAGGACAGATATAATATTTATGCAGTTGCATTGAGCGCACATATGGAAGATGAAGCGAGTGAATTTGTTTCAACAGTGGCGGAAATAGATGAAATAGTGCGATACTTTCAGCAGCAGAATATCAACACCATAGATGTTCTGTGCGGCATTTCATTAGGCGGAAAGCTTTCTCACGCAATATGGCAGGACGGCAGACTCGCAATCCGTAATCTTGTATTGGACGGCGCACCGTTGGTATCCTGTCCGAAATTTGCTCAGACAATTATGCAGAAGAATTACATCAGTATTATTCACAAGTCAAAAGAACGTGACCCTAAGGTTATAGAGTCGTTCAAAAAGAATTTTCTGCCTGAAAAATATCTGGACAGCTATCTGAAAATAGCGGATTTTATGACTGACAAATCCGTGGAAAATATCATACACGCGGCTTTTGAGGGTGGTATGCGTAAGGACGTGAATAATCATAGCAGAATACTTTTTATTCACGGCACAAAGGGTAATGAAATCCTGTCTAAAAAGGCTGCAACGCTTATGAATAAGTTTTATCCCGAAACAAAGGTTGTATGTTTCAAAGGCGATATGCACTGTTATAAAGCCATTTACGAGCCAGACAGCTGGATTAAGGTTGTTGATGATTTTTTGGGTGAGAAGTGAAAGGAGAAAAGCTATGAATAATTATGAGATTTTATCCCAGCTTTCAAAGGACGAGCTGATTGAATTGATTGATATATATTCAAAAAACTGGCTTGCAATGGACGGTGTGTGGTTTCAGTCCGTTGAAAGGAAGCTTGGTATGGACGAGGCAATGTATCATGATGCAGAAGCGTGGAAACGCTTTACTGTCATTGAGGCAAAGCGTATCAAGGAGTTTCTGAAGCTGCCTGACAATTCGGGAATTGACGGTTTGGCAAAGGCGCTGACACTTAGATTTTACGCAAACATCAACGAGGACAAAATCGAAATTGAGGGCAACACCCTTACATATACCTCAGTAAACTGTCGTGTTCAGCGTGCAAGGGAAAGAAAGGGTATGCCTTTTCACCCCTGCAAGTCTGTTGGCATTATCGAGTACAGCGAGTTTGCAAGAACTATTGACAGCAGATTTACCTGTGAATGTGTAAGCTGTTATCCTGATATTACGGATGATTCTTGCTGCTGTAAGTGGAAATTTACATTGGGCTGAGTTGTTTGATGTATGTGATGTATTTCCAACGTAGGAGTTATGGTATGTATTTAACATAACTCCTTTTTGTATTGCAGAGTGCACGAACAAAATGCAATTTGATATAATATACTAAATTTTGAAAAAATATTGTTTTATTTGTAGTTTTATGGAAGAAAACGTTGACTTATCAACGTAATGCAATTATACTTGAATTCATAAAATATAAGTTATCAATAAATCTTGTGTCAGATTATCACGCTTAGTAATTCAGAGCGTACAGCTTATTTGTGAAAGTGTTGATAAAAAATAAACAACAAGGTGGTACATAATTGAACAATGAAAAGTAAAAAAAAGATTATAACTGCAATATTGCTTTTTATTGCAGCTCTTTTTGCCATAGAAAAAAGATATGAATTGTCCTTTATGCTTCAGAAGGCTTTTACAGCCAATCCTAAAGAAGCGGTATTATCAGAGAATGACAGAATCGAAGATGTCAGGTATTTTATGGATACCATACTTGAGTACACACCCTGTATGGATTACTATGCGGAAAATATGGGGATTGACCTTGAGAAAAACTATAATTATTATGTTGAATGTATAAAAAATACGGAGAGTAACGAGGAATTCTTTTCAGTAATCGAAATGATTTCCGATGATATACCGAGTTGTCATACTTCTATTGTCTGTTATGAATATGACTCGGTGTTTTCGTCGGGACATTACAACGCCGAAAAAATCTGCGGAAGCAAGGATGCTTATGCATACAGTATGTATTGGGACAGCGTTTGCGACAGTAATCGGGATATATTAGACGATGCATCGTCATTCAGATATGTTGATGGTGCATATCTTGCGTATAATCCTGCTATTTTCGGAGGCAAAGGCGGATTGATTGAGCTTGTTGGAATAGATGGAATTGTAATTGATGAATATGTAAAAAATCCGATGGTAACAGGCGAGTATTGCTACGATAGCTGCAATGATAAAATGTACAGATATTCCTTGAGAATGAACAATTCAGTCGGGAAGTGTGTTGAAGCTGAATTCCGCAAGGCAGACGGTACGTTGTTTACTGCCGATGTGTATATTCAGACAAAGGATGCACCGCTTGACAAAGGGACTTACATTAAGGAAAATCACGAATTGATGGATGCTGAGGAACATTCTGCCGTGAATATAGACTTTGAAGGCATAAATGAAATATACAACGGTGAAGCAGGGTATATTTGTGAGGATATTAATAATTCTGTATCCTATATATGGGTCGCAAATTTTTCAAATCCCGACGGTGAGGCTTTCAGGGATGGAATATGCAGGCTCAATCCTGATAATCCTGTTATAATTGATTTGCGTATGAATTCGGGAGGACGAACTGAATATCTGTCAGAGTATGTGTTATCTCCGCTTTTTAAGGATGACATCAGAGTTGATATGGATTTCCGCTCGGTTTCGTCAATACGTAATGCTTTCAGTAAAAGTCACTGGAAGGAAAAAAGAAAATTTGAAGAAGCGGTTATAAATTCAACGGATGAATATATTTACGGAAGACGGTATTTTCATGTGGATGGTACAGCAGATACCAACAGAAAAATATATGCGATAACAGATAATACATCCGTTTCAGCAGCGGACACAGCAGCATATGCAATCCGGAAATACGGAAACGGTATCCTGCTTGGGTCAGAAACAGCAGGAGAGGGCGTGTGCGATATAACATATGTTTTCAAAATGCCGAACAGCGGTATTATTTTCAGGGTCAATGAGTCAGAAAGTCTGTATTCAGAAGGCAACTGTACAGCGCCTGATATTTACATAAACCAATCAGCGGAAAGCTTTGTGAAATACAGGCTGTGCTTAGCACCGAACACAAATATTCTGATTTATCCTTATAAGATGTATTGGGACAATGTCCTCACGGAAACCCTTGAAATAATAAAAGAAAAGGAAAATACAACAAGATAGCAAATGTATTTTTGGACGGATTTTGTTTTCAAATACTGTCTACCCCTAAAATTTACAAGGCAAATTTCATAGTTGTTTTTATGTATATGCGGGGTAGGTGAAGTTAATATGCAAAGTAATATTACAGAACAAATTAGTTTGACAGCTGAATCAATAGCATATAAGTTCTTGCAGACAAGGTAAAAACTACAAATGCCACGTGAAATCTGATACATCAGGCTGTTTTGTTGTAAATATTAAGATTTTTTTCAAAACAGATAGTGTAATATATTAAAAATGATGAAAAGAAAACAAAAACTTGACAAATTTATCGGCAAGTGCTATACTAACCCCATAATTTACTAAGAAAAGGAGGCAGACAAATGATTAAGTTTACACATCACACATCCGAAACATTAATACTCAGGAATGAACACTTGTCTGCCGAAAAACGTATCCTTGCGATATGTAGTTTTTGACGGTCAGGGCGTGCATTTCTGTATGAAGTGCACGCCCTTTTTGTTTTTGTTTGAGGAAAGGAGTAGGGAAAATGGGTTTGACAATCAGAAAGCTTGCAATTGATGACGCAGAGGATATTTACAATATGCTTCAGGAAATTCCTGCTGATGAAAATGGATTTATCAATTCTGCCAACGGAAAGACTTACGACGAATATAGGCTGTGGATTGAAAAGTCCTATGCGACTTCACTTCAAGAAGGAATTATAGACGGCTGGAAAGTTCCCGAAACTATATTCTGGCTTTTTGAGGACGGCAAGCCTGTGGGCTTCGGAAAAATCCGTCATTACCTGACAGACAGACTTCTTGAAGCGGGCGGAAATATCGGTTATTCAATTATCCCCGAAGCAAGAGGACGAGGCTTAGGGAAAAAGCTTGTTGCAGGACTGATTGAGGAAGGCAGGAAAATAGGTGTTGAACGCTTGCTTTTTACAATCAGGAACAGCAATATTCCGTCAATCAAGGCTGCACTGGCAAACGGCGGTGTGATTGAAAAGGTAACAGATGAAAGGCATTATATAAGCGTGGTGCTGTAAATACGAAAGGAGAACAGCATGAAAGGAAATAAACATATCATCGAATTTTTCAGCACCCATGATAAACAGCACTGGATTGATGAGATAAGAAAAAGTGATTGGCGGGCGGCGGCATTCCTTGTTGAATTGATTACTGAAAACAAGATTGAAGAAATGCTGGGTGCTGATACAAAGCTGTATATCCTTGCAGACGGTGAGAAAGCGGCGGCTTTTGTTACACTTTCCGAAAAGGATTGCCTTGATGACCCGATGCTTACCCCGTGGATTGGCTTTGTGTATACATATCCCGAATATCGCGGCAATCGATACAGTGGCTTGCTTATTGAACACGCTGTTAAAGAAGCAAGAAAATGCGGAAAGGATAAAATATACATATGCACGGGAGAGGTCGGTTTGTATGAAAAATACGGATTTGAGTATATTGAAAACCGTGTTGATGTATGGGGCGAGGACAGCAGGCTTTATGTAAAAAATATAAATAAGGATAAAATAGTCGGAATAAAACAAGAAGAAATCGACTTTCCGAAGCGGTTTGCTTCATACGAAGAAAAGGAATACGGAATTCTTTTCTATATGGCTGACAATAAGGACTCATATGACGGAAACCATGCCTGCATCTATCCCGACAGAATTACTGATTTAGGTGCAGTTCTTGACGATATTACAGAATTCTATAACAGGCTCGGTATCAAAGCATCGATATATCACCCATTTGAAAAGGATTATTTCAGCAAGAACCTTGAAACGCTGAAAGCTCACGGCTATACATACACTGCCGAGGATGACCACAGGGTTATGCTTCTGACAGCTGAGAACAGCATAGTTGCTCAGAAACGGCTTGATATCCGTGTCCTGAACGAGTGGGACGAGCGTGTTGCAACGGATATTCTTATCCCAAGCGGCGAGCCTTGGGAGATAGAGGTCACAAAGAAACGTACCGAACAGGACGGGGCATATCTTTTCGTTGGCTGCCTTGACGGGAAAGCGGTTGTTTACTCCGATATTCATAAGTCGGAACACGGCAACACCCGTTTTGATTACATTGTTACAGCAAAGGAGCATCGTGGGAACGGCTATGCAAGCGAACTGCTTAGCTTTATGGTGGAATACTGCAAGAAAAAAGAGTTTCCTATGTGTTGGCAGTGGGCAGGTCCGTCAGAGCATATTTGCTACAAGGCAGGTTTCCGTGAAGCATTTACAATAGAGGCAGGCTTTGCATCAAAAACATAATTGAACATACAAGAGAAAGGACTGATTAAAATGAAGGAGAAAAAAGAAAGCAAAATCCGCATATTTGCCAACAACTTCTATGCCGTGAAAACCATATGGAGTATAAGCAAAAGCCGTATTATCCATATGATGATTGACAACATAGCAGGCTATGCTGAATGGATCTTTATGGCGATATTCTTTCTGCGTTACGTCATAAACGCCATCGAAACTGAAGCGCCTTTTGAGCAGATTATGCTGTTTATAGGTATATGCTTTATGGTCTGCGGCTCCATTGCGGTTTATCAAAGCTTCCTTAATTCGACGGTAATTCCGTTTACGGATAATAAAATATACCGTACCCTTTACAAAAGGCTTTACGCAAAGGCAAGAAACGTTGAGCTCCGCTGTTTTGAGGACGTTGAATTCTATAACCGATACACAATGGCACTTGAAAACTCCGCCGCAAAAATGACAAGCTCGGTAAATATGCTCTTTGAGGTGCTGTTCGGCGCAGTTGCGGCGCTTGCGTCATTCTGGTCGATGTTTACTATTGATCCCTGGTCTGTTCTGTTTGTAATCTCACCGATTATCGGCAACTTTGTTTTCGGTGCGCTTATGAATAAAATCTGGGGCGGCAGATATGTTGATACAGTCAAAAACAACCGTATTGCCGAGTATGTAAACCGTGTTATGCACCTTGCTGAGTATGCAAAGGAAATCCGTTACTCAAGTATTCACGCCCTTATGATGAAGCGTTACAATGACGCTATGGACGGAAATGTGCAGGTTGCTGACAAATACGCAAAGAAAGCTATCGTCTACAACTGGGCGCAGAACGTTACTACATTTGCTCTCGTTTTCGAGGGGATAATGATTTATTCTGCATACCGCACTATCGTTTCGCAGACTATGGGACTTGCGGAGCTTGCCATTATGTTTTCGGCAATGAACACATCATCATGGATGCTGTTCTGTATGTTCAACAACATTACCGAAGCAATGAAAAACGGACAGTTCCTTGAATACTTCCGCACCTTTATGGAGTATAAGGAGAAAATTCCCGAGGATCAGGACGGTATCATTCCCGAAAAGATACGCTCCATCGAGTTCAGGAACGTTTGCTTTGAATATAAGGAAAATGAGCCTGTTATAAATAATCTCAGCTTTAAAATTGAGGGCAACAAGGTCTGTGCATTGGTTGGTCACAACGGTGCAGGTAAGTCAACTATTATCAAGCTGTTGTTCCGACTTTACGACCCCACAAGCGGCGAAATTTTAGTCAACGGCATAAACATTAAGGAGTACAATCTCAAGGCGTACCGCAAGCAGTTCTCCGCCGCTTTTCAGGATTACAAGGTTATGGCAATGTCAGTTAAGGATAACGTGCTTATGGGTGAAAAGTTCGATAATCCCGATGAAACAGCTGAGCGTGCTCTGAAATGCGCAGGTGTTTGGGACAAGATTTCCAGCCTTTCAAACGGCATGAACACCATTATGACAAAGGAGTTCGACAATGACGGTGCTGTGCTTTCGGGTGGTGAACAGCAGAAAATTGTTGTTGCAAGAGCCTTTGCACAGCAGGCTTCTGTCAAGGTATTCGACGAGCCGTCGTCTGCTCTTGACCCTATTGCGGAATATGATTTGTACAAGGGCATTATGGACGAAAGCAAGGGACATATAACCCTGTTCATCTCGCACCGCCTTTCTTCTGTAAAGGACGCAGACGAGGTGTTTATGCTTGAAAATGGTGCAGTTATCGAGCAGGGTACTCACCGTCAACTTATGGATATGGACGGAAAGTACTGCGAGATGTTTACAAAACAGGCACAGAATTATCTTGCTGATGAAACTTACAGAGAGGGGGTTGCGGTATGAAAAAGTTCAAAAAGCTGTTAGCCGACAACCTCTGGCTGTTTAAAATATGCTACAAAGCCGCACCGTCCTATATGATTTGCTACATAATTGAGGCAATAAGAAACGAGCTTGTAGTATTCCTTGAATTTACGCTGGCGCTTAACTTTGTTTTAGAGTGTGCGGAATTCGGCAGACCATTCAAGACAGCGGCAATTTTCCTGCTGTCACTTCTTGCGTTTGTAGTGCTGGGATTGCTTTTCAACGCATTCCTCTATCAGAAATTACAGCAGAAGGCACAGCCTAAAATCAAGCAGGCGATAAAGCAGATGATGTTTGACAAGGCAAAGGAAATTGACCTTGAATGTTACGATAACCCCGAATTCTACAACGATTATGTGCTGTCAGTTTCCGAGGTTGATAATCAGATAGGACGTATATTTACGCTTATTACAAACCTATGCACGGGGCTTGTTTCAATCGTGCTTTCGGGTGCATTTTTCATCGGCACTGACCCTATCTCGTTTATCTTCATTGCGGTATCTTTTGCCGCTTCCTTATGGTCAGGTAAGGCTCTGAACAAACTGAATTTCAGGATACGCAATGAGAAAAATCCTCACGAAAGAAAACTCGGATATGTAAACCGTGTATTCTATCTCAACGACTATGCAAAGGAAGTCCGCCTCAACACTGAGGTTTCCGACGAGTTGCTTAAAGACTTTGACGAAACCAATGACAAGGTACTTGCAATTGACAAGAAAAATGCGGGCAAACGCTTTGGCTTGCAGCTTCTCAAGGACTATATCTGCAACAACTTCCTCATTGATGTTGTGTATATGGTGTACCTTGTGTACTGTGCGGCGGTGCTTCACAGAATTTCCTACAGTAATGTTGCGGTAATGCGTGGTACTGCAAACCGAATGAAAAACCGTATGCGTCAGTTTTCGGACGTATTCCCCAAAATGGAGGAGATAAGTCTGTACGTTCAGAAAATGAAGAATTTCCTTGACATTGAACCAAAGATTATCAGCACTGACAAAAAGCCGCTTCCCGAAAAGCCTACGGAAATTGAGCTTCGCAATGTTTCTTTTGGCTACAACGAAAAGGACGGATATATCTTAAACAATGTAAGTATGAAGCTTGACCCGTACAGCAAAATTGCCATTGTAGGCTACAACGGTGCGGGCAAGACAACTCTTATCAAGCTGATTATGCGTTTATATGACCCTAACGAGGGCGAAATTCTGCTTGACGGTGTTAATATCAAGGAATACGATGTGGAAGAATACCGCCGTAAAATCGGTACGGTATTCCAGGACTTCAAGATTTTTGCAGCAACGGTAAAGGAGAATGTACTGCTTGATTTTGCGGAAAACGGCAAGGATGAGGACGTTGTAAAAGCTATTGAAAAGAGCGGCTTTGCTGAACGCCTTGAAACACTTGAACGTGGACTTGAAACAAATCTTACTACAGAGTTTGAGGAGGACGGCGTGAACCTTTCGGGCGGTGAGGGACAAAAGCTTGCGGTTGCCCGTGTGTTCTACAAGGACGCTAACCTCATTATCCTTGACGAGCCAAGCTCCGCGCTTGACCCTATTGCCGAGTACCATCTCAACCACTCAATGCTGACAGCGGCGGAAAACAAATCGGTTGTGTTCATCTCCCACCGCCTTTCCACCACACGAATTGCCGACCGTATCTATATGCTTGAAAAGGGCAGAATTATCGAGGAAGGCAGTCACGCTGAACTGCTTGAACGAAAGGGCAAATACGCTGAAATGTGGCGTGTTCAGGCGGGACAGTATCTGTAATTCATTCATCCACCTCAATAAATAGGAGGTATTTATGACAAAAGAAAAACCAAAACATTCCTCTCTGTCGAATGTAATGTATATGCTGAAAATCCTGTGGCGGGGCAGTAAGGGCTACGTCATTTACACGTTCATCAAGGAATTCAATGAGAACGTGTTCTGGACAATATTTTCGGTATACCTGACAGAGTGGATTTATGTTGCAATTGAAAACAAGACACCCTTTACGGCACTTGCTTCATTCGTTGGGGCAATGTGTATCGGTCACATCTGTATCCACATCACGGCGGCAATTCATCAGCTTTGTGAAAAGCAGTTTCTGCCGAAGATGTATCAGGATTTCTACAAACGTGTTATTCGCAAGTCAATTTCAATGGAGTACGCTGAGTTTGAGCGTCCCGATTTTTACGACAAGTACACCCGTGCACTGAACGAATGTCAGTGGAGAGGAAGTACAATCCTTTACTATTCCGCATACCTCGTTGCAGGAATTGCCTCAGTAATTGCGGCAACAATCATTGTTGCGGACGTTGACCCTGTGCTGTTGATTTTCATTGTGCCGATGGTTGCGGTGTCAATGTTCTTCGGCAAGAAAGAGGGCGACCTTTACTACTCACTTGATATGTCCAACACCCGTGACGGACGTATCGGCGGCTACGCAAAGCGTGTGTTCTACGAAAAGAAATATGCGGCTGAATTACGTCTTTTCGGTATCGGAAAGTTGCTCCTCTCCCGTCACGAAAAGGCTTATGAGGAAATGGAGGAGCGTACACGGAAAATCCGCAGAAAGCTTTGTATTATCGAGCCTTTGAAGTGGATTATCTACAATGTTTTGTCAACCATTCTGCCGTATCTTTACATAGCTTTCGTGCTTAACGAGGGCGAGGTGCAGACGGCGGCTTACATCGCTATGATACCTGCACTCAGCACGCTTTCGTGGCGCACGTCGGACGCTGTTGAGCTTATAGTTTCTCTTGCAAAGGAAAGCGCATTCGTAAGCAATCTGCGTGAGTTTCTTTCCTACGAGCCTAAGACCAACGCAAGCGAGCTTATCAAGGCAAAGAACCTTTCCGACATTGAAATCAAGGATATGGGCTTCACCTATGAGGGTGCTGACAAGCCTACCTTGCACGACGTAAACATCTCAATCCGCAAAGGCGAGAAGATTGCAATTGTCGGTCACAACGGTGCAGGCAAGACAACTCTTGTAAAGCTGATTATGGGACTTTACAACCCGACTGAGGGTGCAATAAAAATCAGCGGTGAGGACACGGCAAAGTACGAGCCTAAATCCCTGCACCGCCGTTTCGGTACGGTATTTCAGGATTTGCAGGTGTTCGCATTGCCACTTTCCCACAACGTTCTTATGCGTAAACCTAAAAATGACGAGGAAAGAAAGCTTGTTGAGGACTCACTCCGCAAGGCACAATTTGGTGAAAAGCTTGACAGCCTTGAAAAGGGCATTGACACAATGGTTACCAAGGAGTTTGACGAAAACGGTATGGGACTTTCGGGCGGTGAGGCGCAGAAGATTGCTATTGCGAGAGTTTTCGCACGAAAGCCCGATATTGTAATTCTTGACGAGCCAAGCTCCGCACTTGATCCCATTGCAGAGTACAATATGTACAAGAATATGCTTACCGCAACCGACGGCGAAACGGTTATCTTCATTTCACACCGTCTTTCTGCAACCCGTGACGCTGACCGTATCTATATGTTTGAGCACGGCACTGTCATTGAGCAGGGCAGTCACGCTGAGCTTATGGCGCTGAACGGAAAATATGCGGAAATGTGGAAGCTTCAGGCACAGAATTACTTAGCAGAGGAGGTGTCGGTATGAGTAAGGAAAAGAAGGACAAAATCAGTATGAAGCGGCTTGTTTCCAACGTGTTTTATGTTGTAAAATATGCACTTCGTCACGACAAAAAGCTGCCACTTTCCTACATCGTGAGCCAGTGCGTTTTTAGAGGTATCGGAGCATTTATTGACACATTCCTGCTTATGGAAATCATCAATATTTTCACCACAACTGCCGACATTTTAAGCGTTGTGAAAATACTTGCGGTTATGTTTTCCCTGCATGTTGTCCGTATGATAATTTTCCGTTATCTTGAAAATTACTTCTGGACAAAGATGGTCGGCTTCACGGGAAAGGTACAGCGTGAGCTTATGGAAAAGGCACAGCTGATGGACTTAAAATGCTACGACATTCCCGAATATTTCGACGACTTCATCATTGCCGCTTCGCAGTCAGAGGAAATGTGCAAGAAAGCGATTATGAGTGCCGCAAGCATTATTTCCACGGTAGTTGCGATGGCTGTTTCGGGAACAATGATTATCACGCTCAATCCCGTTGTGGCAATCTTCCCTGTAATCGGCTTTATTATCAACATTCTGACACGTTTCAGAATTACCAAGCTTGAGTACGAATACAATCTCGAAAAACAGCGTATCGGAAGAAAGGCTGACTACTCAAAGCGTGTATTCTATCAGCCTGAGTACGCAAAGGAAATCAAGCTGACAGGCATTGAAGAAGCACTTATGGAGCAGTATGACGAGGCTATTGCTGAGGAAAGAAAAATGGCGCTGAAATACTCGCTGAAAATTCTTCCGCCGACGCTTATCAACTGGATTTGCGTGTTCACGCTTTGCCAGTTCTATGCTGTTCCCGTTTATCTTGCATACCTTGCAATCGAGAAGAAATCCATTCAGCTTGGTGAGGTTGCGTCCCTGAAAAATGCAACAAACTTAATCAAGAGTCAGCTTGACCAGATGAACTATGCGTTGGTTGATTTTCAGAATGTAGGGCAGTACGCTGAAAAATTCCGCCGCTTTATGGATTACGAAATCAACATTGAGGGGTGTCAGGGTGAAGTTGCTGTTCCCGAAAATGACTGTACACTTGAACTTCGCAACGTCAGCTTCAAGTACAAGGATACCGAAAAGTACGTCCTGCGTAACGTAAGTATGACAATCCGAAAGGGTGAGAAGCTTGCTCTTGTAGGTGAAAATGGTGCGGGCAAATCCACGCTGATAAAGCTTATTATGCGGCTTTACGATGTAACCGAGGGAGAAATCCTTTTCGGCGGAGTTGACATACGAAAGCTTGATACAAAGGCTTACCGAGAGAAAATCGGTGCCGTGTTCCAGGATTTCCAGATTTACGGTGCAACCCTTGCTGAAAACGTAAAGACGGATTTTGTTGCTGAAAGTGACAGCGGAAAAATTGTTGAAGCTCTTGAAAGAGCGGATTTCGGCAGCAAGCTTGCAACCCTTGAGAAAGGCATTGACACCGAACTTACCAAGGAATTTTCCGAGGAGGGAACAATGCTTTCGGGCGGCGAGGGACAAAAGGCGGCCATTGCGAGAATGTTCATGCGTGATATGCCTATTGCAATCCTTGACGAGCCGAGCTCCGCACTTGACCCGATTGCCGAGTACCGACTCAACAAGAGTATGCTTGACAATGCGGAAAATCAGGCGGTTATCCTCATTTCCCACCGCCTTTCCACAACCAAGGACGCTGACCGAATTATCCTGCTTGAAAACGGCTCGATTGCCGAAAGCGGAACACACAGCGAGCTTCTTGCAAGCGGAGGAACTTACGCTGAAATGTGGAATGTGCAGGCAGAAAAATACTGTGCATCAATTTATGCATAAAATTAAAATTCCGATAATTCCTGTGTGGAGTTATCGGGATTTATGTGTTAAGATTTCGTAGAAATGCTATACAAAAAGCTAACCGCCGCAGTTACCGAAACTGCGACGGTTAAATTATATCCCAACCCCTACAAAATAACAAAAATTGCATTTTCTGTTTTGCGACAACCATATGCACTTAGGACTTGGAGATGCCGAAGTGCGATACATATTTATTTGTATTGCTGCCGCACGAACAGTAGCTTTATTCTCCAGTATGTATCTCCCAAGAATCACAGCACTTTCCTCAATGTCCTGAACGGGTTTTGCTTTCAAATACGGTCAACCCCTAAAATTTACGGAGTAAATTTCATAGTTATTCTTTCTATGTATATGCGGGAAATGGGGAGTTAATTCAAATAATAAATGTTTGTAGAAACGTGTAATTCAATCAGTTAATTTCATAAGAAAAATCAGTTAGATTAATTGTGACGCTTGCGTTGTCGTCAGAGTCAAAATAAATAGTTGCCATATCGTTTTCAAGTGACATATCATACGGCCAGAAATAATCTGCAAAGCTGTCAACTTTAACAAGAGTATTGCCGCCGCGTGAGATTGCCATAAATGCAGGACCTGAATAACTTGATATGTAAAGTGTTCCGTCGTCACCGATACAACTGATAGTTCCGCCAGCCTGATAATCATAATTCTGCCAGAGTATATCGCCTGTTATACTGTTAAGAGCAGTAATTGTGCCGCCTTCGTTGATGCAAACCATTCCTTCGGGGGCGTTGAGCATTTCAATACGGCAGCATTCAGCAACTTCCGTTTTGATTGTTTCGTAAGTCCAGCATATATTGTTGTTCGCACTTGCTGTAATAACCCCGTATTCTTCGTAAGTGGTTTCATCTGTACGATAATCAAAATCTATATTTACATCAGAAATGTCAATAGGTTCTTCAAGCACGGGAACAACATTGCTTTCAGTAACAATTTCAGTTATAACAGGTGCTTCTGCGGCAGGAACAGGTATACTTTCGATAATCGTTGTAACAGGTGCTTCAGAAACAATGACAGGTGTTGTTGTATCAGGTGCTGAAACAGATATGCTTCCTGAACAGCCTGTAAGTGTTGCTGTGCTGATGATTGCTGCGATTGTGAGTGTAATTTTTGTGTTTTTCATGATTTTTCCTCCATTTTGCACCGTTACAGGTGCGTTGTTTTTATTCGGATTTTTCGTCCTCAATATACAAGACGGAGAAAAAAACATAACCTAACAAGTTTTTTGAAAAAATTTTCATCAGATGATTCTGCAACAATTATATAGTACATGGAATGATCATATACTGATTTGCTTGAGAAAAAATTGAAAAATTTAAAAAAACATGTTATAATCAGTTCTGTTATTGCGTCATATAGGGTGAAGGCCTTTAAACAACAGGAGGAGTAACGTGGAAGACAGACAGATTATAGAATTGTATAACCAACGTAATGAAAGTGCTATAGAAAAGACAAATGAAAAGTATGGTTCGTATTGCTTTTCAATAGCACGCAATATTCTGCACAGCAATGAAGATTCGGAAGAATGTGTAAGTGATACATGGATAAAAACGTGGAATAGTATTCCGCCGACTATCCCTGCACGTCTGCGTATTTTTCTCGGAAAGATTACCAGAAACCTGTCCTTTGACAGATATCGTGCAAGTCACAGCGAAAAACGCGGCGGCGGTGAGATTAGTCTGGTGCTTGATGAACTGGCTGAGGTAGTTGCGGGAAGTCAGAATGTTTCTGACCGGTTTGAGCAAAAGGAGCTTGTAGGAGCGATAAATGAATTTCTGCACGGACTTTCAGAACGTGACTGCAACATTTTTATCAGGAGATACTTTTATTCAGAGGATACGGCTTCTATTGCTGAAAGATATAAGCTAAAAGAAAGCAATATTCTTATGATTTTGTCGAGAATCCGTAAAAAGCTACAGACATATTTGAAAGAGGAGAAATATATCTGATGAAAAAGGAAGAACTTTTTGACGCAATAGGCTATATTGATGATGAACTGATTTTCAGAAGTGATACTGTGAAAAAGAGCCGTATAATTACGATGACAAGGGGAATTGCGGCAGCAGCGGCTTGTGTCGCACTTGTGATTGGTGCAGGTATTGCTATCAATCGTATTCCCGCAAATGAGGGAATAACCTCGGAAACACAGACAACTGTTCAGGATGGCGGAAATGGTCCGATCAAGTTTGACCCGTCAAATCCGATTTATGATGATAAGCTTGCAGAGCCTTCAAAGGATTATGGAATGCCACCTGAACTCAGTTGGGTGGATTTCAATGCAGGACCGATTATGCCTGTGACATTTGCAGAGGAAAACGGTAATATTACAGCCGAAAGAAAGCTTGAATATGACTTTACAGACGTTACAAAGGAAAGCAAGGGTAAGGTGGATGTAAGTGACAGTTACACACTTACAAACAATTCCGACAGTGAACAGACAGTGACAATGTATTACCCGTATATCAGTGATATATCAGGACTTTCGGAGGATATGCCTGTGGTGAAGATTAACGAGCAGACAAAGAAAGCGGTATTGTTGAATGGTGCATATTTCGGGAAGGACAGCAATGGTACACTGCGACTTTTTGAACCGACTGTATCCGCTGATGAGTATGGGTATATGCTTGAAGAGGTAAAGCCGCTTGATGTGAACTATACGCAGGAATTCCTTGACAAAAAGGTTATGGTGTACGAGTTCGGCAACTTTGAAACGGGAGTTTATCCGACTGAATCGGTATCGTTTGAAGTAAGCTTCAGGACTGATAATCCTGAGAGTGTCTATACATCAGATGCCTTTTCAACTGATTATGACGGAGAATATCTGACAGTAAGTTTTATCGTTGACAGCGCTATGAACGGAAAACCTGCGGTATATTTTATTGATGATGCACCTGAGAAATATACAGTTCAGGGTTACAATTATATCGACACAACCTCAGAAAACAAATCCGATGAAATAAAAGCAGATGTCAATGAGTATGAAGCAACAGTAAAGGATATTATTGAACAGCATATCAGCGGAAAGAATGGCACTGACAGCCTTGACAAACTTTATTCTGAACGTGTAGCGCAGATGTTCAGTGATATGTATAAATGGAATACAGACGGTGTGTATACAGCAGAGGATGATATATTCTATGAAGCATCGGTTTCTGATATTGTTTACACGGTGTCTGAATGTGAGTCAGTTTATATTGTCTCTGAAACTATAACAATTGCTGCGGGAGAAAGTGTTTCCGTATGCTTTGATTATGTTAAGCAGGGAACATACTGCACCAATGAACCTCAAAAGGAATTCAGAGATAATTATTGTTATGATAATATGCCTTGCTTTGGTACAAATGTTGACTTTACAAGTCAGAGTACTGCAATCTGTGAAGAAGGAAATATATCGATAGAATCGCAGAATTACGGCTTTGACATTGAAAATGGAGTAACAGAGGTTCAGCTTGAACTCGAGGCTGAAAGATATTATATGATTGTAAAGGTTCTTAAATAGGATTAAGAAAAGTAACCGCAGCAGTTACAAAAACTGCTGCGGTTAAACTATACCCTGATACCTACAAAATAACAAAATGTGTATCTTCCAAGAATCACAGCACGTTCCTCAATGTCCTGAACGGGGTTCGTTTTTAAATACGGTCAACCCCTAAAATTTACAAAGTAAATTTCATAGTTATTCTTTCTATGTATATGCGGAGATATTAAAAGATATCCATTATATAGTCATTGGTTAAGATGTTGACTTTTTATTTCAGTATATGCTATAATAATTAAAATCAATCCGAAAGGGCGAGTAGATTGAATAAAAAGTTAGAACAGGCTTTGAATAATGCTATTGCTTCAATAAGTATGGAAGGCTATGTATTTACTGACAAACAGAAGCAAATTTGTGCTGATGTTCTTGATGGGAAAATTACTAAGGAAGAATATATTAAAATGCTATTACAGAAGAATAGGGAGATGCTGAACTGATGGCATATTCTTTAGATTCTTTGAAA
>JAZUSM010000099.1:0-18128 GCA_045606725.1 Oscillospiraceae bacterium
CTTGTGATTTCAGCAGAGGGAAAGAAAATTCTCGTGTCGGGTTGCGCACATAACGGCATAATTAATGTGCTGGACAGATACGCTGAGATTTACGGCGGAGTACCCGACGAGGTGGTAAGCGGCTTCCACATGATGAAGAAGCGTGATTACACCGCTGAGGAAATTGCTGAAATAAAAGAAACCGCCGAATTGCTGACAAAGCTTCCCACACGTTTCCATTCGGGGCATTGTACAGGCAAGCCTGCATTTGATATAATGAAGGAAATTATGGTCGAACAGCTTTGTGAAATCCACAGCGGTGATACAGTATTGTGAGGTGCGAAAAATGGTTAGAGAAATTGTAACGGACGTGCTTTTCCTGAAGCAGAAATCCGAGCCTGCAACAAAGGACGATATGCAGATTGCCCGCGACCTGCTTGACACGGTAATTGCTAACGAGGAAAGATGCGTGGGAATGGCGGCGAATATGATTGGTGAGAGGAAAACAATCCTTACCGCTTACATCGGCAACGAATACATCATAATGATTAACCCCGTTATTGTTGACAAGTCCAAGCAGTTTTACGAAACTATGGAAAGCTGTCTTTCGCTGACGGGCGAGCGTCCGACAAAGCGTTATAACGTGATTACTGTTGAGTATTACGACAAGAAGTGGAAGAAGAAAAAGCAGACCTTCAAGGAATTTGAAGCGCAGATTATTCAGCACGAGATGGACCACTTTGAGGGGATAATTATTTGAGTGTGGAATTGACATCAATGTCGTGACGTGATACAATTATGAAAAACATTTTTGAGGAGCAGTTGTATGAAAACAAAATTTATTCTTGCAGTAACAATAATTGCAGCTTTGCTTACAGGGTGCACCGAAAACACAGAGCAAAACGACGAAACAGGTTATAACTCTGAAACTTCAACTATTCAGACAGTATCCGACGATGACGCTATTGTTGCCGCACCTGGTCGGGAAATTGAAGCGGAAATCGTAACCATAGACGGCGTAGAATATTCCACAGATACAAGTGAACTTTCAATATACAGCAATTTATTGACTGCTGATGACATCAAACAGTTAAGCAAATTTACAAAATTAGAAACACTTACGCTGAATTATTGTGATGTTGCCACTATAGATTTTGTAGAGAATATGTCAAATCTGAAAAGTCTATCTTTGGACGGAAACGGAATTACTGACATAAGTTCATTGAGCAGCCTTGAAAATTTAACACACCTTTACCTTATGGATAATGAAATAACAGATATAAGCGCGTTAAATAAACTGACAAATCTCAGGGTGCTTGAACTGGATTCAAATGAAATTACCGATATAAGTCCGTTGAGCAATATGACAAGCCTTGAAAGGCTTTTGCTTGACAGTAATAACATTGTTGATATAACTCCGTTAAGTAATCTGACAAATCTTACATATCTTGATTTGGAGTATAACGGAATTGATGATATCTCTGCTCTTGAAGGCTTGATAAACCTCGAAAACTTGTATATGAGCTACAACAGCTTTTCTGATATTCTGCCCTTGAAAAAACTGATAAAGCTTACAGAATTAGAAGCGTCAAGTGAACCAATCAGTGATATATCCATACTTGGGGAATTTGCCGAGCTTAAATGCTTGACGATAAGACTGGCAGAAGGCTGTGACGCATCTGCTCTTGGCAAACTCACAAAGCTTGAAAAGCTTGATTTATCAACCAGTGAAATTACTGATATAAGTGTGGTGCAAAATTTTCCGCAATTGAAAGAACTGATTTTGGGATTTGCACCAATAAATGATGTAAGTGTAATCGGCGAACTGACTCAGCTTGAAAAGCTAACCTTGCAGTATTGTGAGGCAGATAACATTAGTATGTTCGGTAATCTTACCGCTCTTACAGACTTGGATTTGAAGAAAACAAATGTTGCCGATATAACCGTGCTAAACAAGCTGACTAATCTGGAAAATTTAGATTTATCAGGTACACAGGTTAATGATATAAGTGCATTAAGCAATTTGACAAAGTTGGAAATGCTTTATTTGTCTGATACACAGGTTAGTGACATAAGTGCACTGGGCGAACTCAAAAACCTATGGTTTTTATATTTGCGTGATTGTAACATTTCCGAAGAAGACATTGAAAAACTTCAAGCCGAGTTGCCTGATTGTTCCATTTCATACGGCGACTTATACTAAAAACGAAATCCCTTGGAAGAAAAATTCCAAGGGATTTTTGTATGTAATCTTATTTAGAAGCATCAATATATTTCCAGTAGCCTTTCAGATAAACACCGCCCGAAATTACGGTAAGAGCTGTTGCAATCCAGATAAGCACCTGATAAACAATGTTTGCAATTTCAGCCATATTGTCTGTGAAATTGAAGCAGAGTCCGAGAAGAATTACAACCTCAGCAACCATTGTGAAAGCGGTTTTCAGCTTGCCCCAGATACCTGCCGCAACGACCACGCCCTCGTTTGCGGTAACAAGGCGAAGTCCGTCAACCACAAGCTCACGGGTAATGATAATAAGCAGGGGAACGGAGCTTATAATTCCAAGCTCGCAGAAGCATGTAAGTGCCGCAATTACAAGCACCTTATCGGCAATCGGGTCAAGGAATTTTCCGAAGGTTGTGATAAGGTTGCGGCTTCTTGCAATGTGACCGTCAAGAGCGTCGGTAATTGACGCCGCAATAAAGATTGCAAGAGCGATAATCTTGCTGAATGGAACAATATCAGTCAGCAGGAAGAACACGAAAAACGGAACGAGAATTACACGCAGAAGTGTAAGCTTATTCGGCAGATTCATACACAATCTCTCCAATCAAATCATAGTCAAGAACGTCGTCAATTCTTACCTTTACAAAGCAACCTGGGAAAGGCTTCTTGTCGGGTGCGGTGAAGAAAATCTTGCCGTCAATTTCGGGAGCGTCAGCAGCGCTTCTTCCGAACCAGCATTCGCCGTAACGGTCAAAGCCCTCGGTAACAACTTCAAGGGTCTTGCCAATGAGAGCGTTGTTCTTCTTTTCGGCAATAACCGACTGCTGTTCCATAATAATTTCAGCACGGTGCTCACGGACTTCCTCGTCAACCTGACATTCCATCTCAGCCGCAGGTGTACCCTCCTCCTCGGAGTAAGGGAAACAGCCAAGACGGTCAAATTCCATCTCGTTTACAAACTCAGCAAGCTTGTTGAACTGTTCCTCAGTTTCACCGGGGAAACCTGTGATGAGAGTTGTACGGATTACAATACCCTCAACCTTGTCACGGATTTTCTTTATTACCTCACGAAGGCTTGCTTCTGTGCCCTGACGGTGCATAGTCTTGAGAATTGCATCATCGCAATGCTGAATAGGCAGGTCTATGTACTTGACGATTTTTTCTTCCTTAGCCATAACGTCAAGAAGTTCGTCAGTAATTCTTTCAGGGTAGCAATAAAGAATTCTTATCCATTTCAGATCCTCAATCTTACAAAGCTCTGTAAGAAGTTCAGGGAGCATATATTTGCCGTAAAGGTCAATACCGTAGCGTGTTGTGTCCTGCGCAATAACATTCAGCTCACGCACACCCTCAGCAACGAGCTTTCTTGCCTCGTCGAGAAGATTTTCCATCGGAACGCTTCTGAATTTGCCCCTGATATCGGGAATTGCACAGTATGAGCAACGGTTGTCACAACCCTCTGCAATTTTCAGATAGGAAGTAAAGGAAAGTGTTGTAAGAACACGTCCGCCTGTGAGGGAAAGCTTTTCCTTGTCGTCAAAGGCTTCAACACGTTCGCCCTCCATAATCTTTTCAAGGACGGAAACGATGTCCTCGTTACAGCCGATACCCACAACAGCGTCGGACTCGGGGATAAGCTCGGAAACTTCCTCTCTGTAACGCTCGGAAAGACAGCCTGTTACAACGATTTTCTTTATTCTGCCCTCGTTTTTCAGTGCAACGAATTCGAAAATTGTTTCGATTGCTTCCTGCTTTGCGGACTCGATAAATCCGCAGGTGTTTATGATTGCAATATCCGCCAGCGCCGCGTCCTCGATAAGCTGATAACCTGCCTTCTGAATTTTGTAAAGCATTCTTTCAGCGTCAACCTGATTTTTTGAGCAGCCAAGGGATACCATACCTACTCTTACAGCCATAGTATACTTCCTTTACATTTTATTAAAAAGACGGGACGAAAACAACGCAAGCGTTGTCTGCCCGTCCCCTGTATTTTTTATTCTCCGGTATATTCGACAATCTCAACGCTTTCCATCATAACCTGTGTAAGAGGCTTGTCGTTTTCGTCTGTTTCAACCTGAGCCATTGCACGTACAACATCCATACCCTCGAACACCTGACCGAAAACTGTGTAGCCGCCGTCAAGGAAAGGTGTGCCGCCCTTTTCCTTGTACATTTCCTGTACATTCTTAGGAATATTCAGACCTGCTTCCTCAAATGTTTCATAGTAATAAATCGAACCGTCTGGGAGATATGTTCCGCCGAGGTCGAATTCACCGTCAGCAGTGTTTACAATGTAGAACTGACTTCCGTTTGTGGAGGTTGCACCGCTGTTTGCGTAAGCAACTGCACCTGAGAAGTGATAGAGGTTTTCGTCTGTTCCGCCTTCAAACTTTTCGCCCCAGATGGATTTACCGCCTGTGCCGTTGCCCTTAGGGTCGCCGCCCTGATTCATAAAGCTTGGAATAATTCTGTGGAAAATAAGCTCGTCATAATAACCCATTTCAGCAAGCCCAACGAAGTTTTCAACACCCTTTTCAGCGTCCTCAGGGAAAAGTTTGATTTTGATTGTGCCGTAGTCCTTTACGTTGATAACTGCAATCTTTTCGCCAACCTCAGGCATAATGAAGTTGTGAATTTCAACGGTATCAGAAGCAGATGAGGTTTCATCTATCATATCAATTACATCTGCTGCCTCCTTATCATTGTAGGGAGTGCCCTTACAGCCTGTTAAAATAGTTACGGAAGCTGCCGCAAGAAGCGCGATAAGCTTAATGCTTTTCTTCATAATATAAATCATCCTTTACATTTGTTATTAAAATCAATACTTGTATATTATACTACAAACCCGTCCTTTTGTAAAGCGTGAAACAGCGGTATTTTCTGAAAATCCTGTGAAATTTTCCTGCTCAGCAAATAAAAACAGGTTCGGGAATAGAACACCGAACCTGCTTTGGTTGTCTTGACTGAATATTATTTGATTGTAGTAATGTCTGTGCCGAACCATTCTGTGGAAATTGCAGCAACTGTGCCGTCAGCCTTCATTTCGGAGAGAATTCTCTGAACTTCGTCACGGAGTTTCTGGTCATTCTTTCTGAAGCCGATAGCGTATTCCTCAGGGGAAAGACCGTCAGGGAGAACAGTGTAAGGCTTCTGTTCGGAAGTGATTTCGTAGTTGGCAACTACGCTGTCCATGAATACTGCATCAACGAGGTCAAGTTCAAGCTGCTGGAGGCATTCAACGTTTGTTGCAAGCTCAACAGGTGTAACGTTAAGACCTGATTCAAGGAGAATTGTCTGTGCGGAAGAACCGCTCTGAACAGCAACGGACTTGCCGTCGAGGTCAGCCTGAGAAGCGATAGCGCTGTCTGTCTTTACAACAAAGCTCATGTCGTTCTTCATATATGGGTCGGAAAGGTTCATGATTTCAGCTCTTTCAGCTGTTACGGACATACCGTTCCAGATGCAGTCAATCTTGCCTGTGTCAAGGTCCTGTTCCTTAGTATCCCAGTCGATAGGCTGCTTAACGAGCTCAACGCCCATTCTCTTGCAAACTTCTTCTGCAAGGTCGATGTCAAAGCCGATAATGTTGTCCTGTTCGTCAGTGAAGCCCATTGGCTTGAATGTAGCGTCAAGACCGAGAATGAACTTGCCGCTGTCGAGAACTGCCTGAAGGGAGTTGTCCTCGCCTGCTGCAGCTGTTGTGTCAGCAGTATTGTCAGCACCTTCAGAGGAGCATGCTGTGAACATCATTGCAGGAACGAGTGCGAGAGCAGCAAGTGCCTTGATAAAATTCTTCTTCATAATAAAAACCATCCTTCTTATATTGAATAAGTTGTTTGCCCTTGTATAATAGCACAACAATCAGATAAAGTAAAGAGGCGAAAAAAATGTTTGGCGATTTGGTAAGAATAACAGAAGAAACGTCAGCTTTTTTGTTGATAAAGACAATGCAATGCCTTTCCGCAGGAATATATAGTTATTCTGTTCATACAGAATTCTATATGGACTGAGTGACTTTTTTCAACATTTTCTATTTGTCGTTTCTGAGGCGTAAGTATGAATATTTTGTCAAAAAACATGTATAATACTTCCTGTAAACCTGTTTTCAACACCTCAAATTAACTTTACCCTGACGAAAAACTGGGGTTTTACACTTTTTCCACCGAGTTTTCAACACTTTTTCGGGAATGTTTAAGTTTTCCACATAGTTTTCCACCGTTTTTAATTACAAATGGTATAAAAATTACCGAAAAAGGCGATAATATACGTAAAATCGGCTTGGAGGGAATGTTGAAAACCTGTGGAAAGTGTGACATTAAACCTTTAAGTACAAAAAATGAGAGGAAAAACGGTAATGATTAAGGGTGTAAACAGAAGAATTGTTGAAATAACAAGCACAGAACACGAATTCTTTGAAAAAGCGGTGCTGTACGTAAAGGCTGACAAAAGCTGTCTGCCTGCGGAGAAGATTACCGAGGAGGCGAGGGAATATCTCGGGAGAATTGTTCCTGTGAAAAGGACAGGTTTCCTTACCGCTAAGACAAAAATCCTGATTGCCGCCGCAGGTGCGGCTGTTCTTATTGCTGTTGTATGTATGCTGATGCTGCTGTGATAAAAATAATGCAAAAAATTTTGTAAAAGCGTTGTGTTTTCTGACGTAATGTGTTATAATTTAATGTGAATATTTTGAGTATTTACGGAGGCTGTTATGGCATATTACGATAAAAAACAGAGTAAGGGCGGCAGAAATGACAGACAGCGCAGAGATACAAGCTACAGCAAAAATGAAGGTTATCGCCGCAGAGATGCTGAGCGTGCTGAAAGAAACGAAGAAGATGACGAGGGCGGCGCAGGTCTTATCGTGGGAAGAAATCCCGTGATTGAGGCGCTTAAAGCAGGGCGTCCTCTTAATACGATTTTCATGAACGGCGAGGGCGGAAGCCTTGGTCTTATTGCGAGAATGGCTAAGGAGCAGGGAATTGTTGTTAAGCAGGTTTCCGAAACAAAGCTTTCCGATATGGCAGAGGGCGCTTCGCATCAGGGTGTAATCGCAAGCGGCGCTTGTGCAGAATATGTTACGGTTGAGGATATTCTTGCGGTATCAGCAAAAAAGGGTACAAAGCCTTTTATTATAATATGTGATGAAATCGAGGACCCGCATAATCTCGGTGCGATAATCCGTACCGCTGAGTCGGCAGGTGCTGACGGAATTATTATTCCGAAAAGAAGAAGTGCAGCGCTGAACAGCACGGTTTACAAGACTTCGGCAGGTGCAGCAAGCTGGCTTCCTGTGGCAAGGGTTGCAAACATTCCTGCGGCGCTTGATCTGCTGAAGGAAAACGGTGTGTGGATTTACGGCACTGACGCAAGCGGTGAGGATTACACGAATTCCGATATGACGGGAAGCGTTGGTCTTGTAATCGGCTCGGAGGGCTTCGGAATGGGCAGACTTGTCCGTGAGAAGTGCGATTTCCTGCTGAAATTGCCTATGTACGGCAAGATTACTTCCCTCAACGCATCTGTTGCGGCGGGAATTTTCATGTATGAAACTGTAAGACAGCGAAATATCACTAATAAGTAAGGCTGTAAAATGAATGAAGGGAGAGCTGAATTTTGGCTGACGGAAAATATTCGGTAGACGATATTCTTAACGAATATTCGGGAACAAACACCGGCGGCGGAAGCTCCGACATTGATGTTGACGCAATCATAGGCGGCTTTGACAAGCAGTCAGAGCCGGTTGTACATATAAAACCTGAGACGGAATCAAGGCAGGAAACTTCCGGTAGCTTTGAGGAGAAATATGCTAAGTTTGCTTCTGCGGTAACTGCTGTAAAGGAACGTGAAACACCGGTTTCGCCTGTTCCTGCTACGGAAAAACCTGCACGCTCTTTCTCACAGAAAATGGAGCAGGGCGGCAGTCAGGAGGTTGTCCGTGAAGAAGAACAGGAGGAAAAGAAATCTCCGCTTGTTTCTATTTTCGGAAAGAAAGCTCCCGAGGAGGCGGTCAAGCCTGTGGAGGAAGCGCCTATTCAAAGTATTTCAGCTGAAAAGAAGAATACGGAAAACCCTTTTGAAAAGTATTCCTCTATAGCGGAAACAGAGGTTCAGCGTGAAAAGCAGGACCTTGACGAAATACTCAATGAATATGCCGCTGAAAAGAAGCGTACGCAGAAAAATGAAAACACACAGCATAAGAGTATTACGGAATTCTTTACAAAGCTTATTCCGAAATCCGATGAAAACGAAAGCGGTATTTCGGGTAACACAGAGCTGCTGGACGGTATGCTGAAAGCCAAAAAGGAACGTATTTCACGGACACAGCATATCTCTCCGATTGAAAGAAAATCAATTTCCGATATTGACCTTAATCTTGATGATAAGATTATTCACGATACGGCACAGTTTCCTGTGGACGCTGAAAACAGTGAACAGGAAAAGATTGACGCGCTGAAAGAACGCCGAAACAAGAAAATCAGGGATTTTGTTCTTGTCGGAGATGAGGAGGACGTTGCTGACGACGACGCTGACAACGAGGGTCAGGATGTTGTTATTGAGGATTTTGAAAGCTTTAACGACGCACCGTCTATTGCCCATGACATTGCACAGCTTAAAGGAAGCCTTATGCTCAGGCTTTTTGTTCTCGTTATTTGTTTTGCGGCAAGCCTTTATATTGCAGTAGCAAATGATAATCAGGTCATGCCGATTATGGACCTGCTCAACAAGCGTTCTCAGACGAACACATACCTGTTTGTAAATGCAATCCTTGGCTTGTTCGCGGCTTTTTCAAGCTACACGGTTATATCCTGCGGATTGTCAAAGCTTGTTTCATTCAAGGCGGACTGTGACAGCCTTTGCGCAGTTTCAATCGTTGCTTCAATCGCATCTACAATGATAATGTTTGCAAACGGAAACCTTATCAAGGGCAGTTTTGTTCACGTGTATGTTCCTGCGGCAATTGCTTCGCTGCTGTTCAATACGATAGGAAAGCTGTGTATTGTAAAGCGTACTCAGAGAAGCTTCCGCTTTGTTTCGGGAAGCTCGGAAAAGTATGCTGTTTTCCATGTTGATGATGAGGAAACAGCTCAAAGCTTTACAAGAGGTGCACTGAACGATTTCCCTAACCTTGCTTCGATGAGAAAAACGGAGTTCCTTTCCGAATTCCTTAAAACATCATATTCAAGCGACAGTACGGACCGCTTCTGCAGAATGTTTACCCCTGCAGTGCTTGCAGCTGCGGCTGTGATAGGTGTTATTGCGGCAATTCTCGGACGCACCGACCATGGTTCTTCCTCGATTTATGTGGGAATTTCCGTTTTTGTGGGCGTTGTTGCAATTTGCACTGGCTTCTCAATGATGCTGGTGGTAAATCTTCCTATGCTTCGTGCTTCAAAGAAAAATGCTGAGGTTCAGGGCGTTGTTCTCGGATATGACAGCATCGAGGAGTTCTCCGAAACAAACAGTATTCTTATTGACGCAGGTCAGCTTTTCCCGCAGGGAAGCGTGAAGCTTGCGGCAATCAAGGTTTTTTCCGATACAAGAATTGACGAGGCAATTGTTGAGGCGGCAAGCCTTGCAAGTCAGGCGGGAAGTATTCTCAGGAATATGTTCTACGATATTATTGCAGGGAAAACAGAGCTGCTCAACCCCGTCGAAAGCTATATTTATGAGGACTCTATGGGCCTTTGCGGCTGGATCAACAACAAGCGTGTGCTTCTTGGCAACCGCGAACTGATGGTAAACCACAGTATTGAGGGTATGCCTCCGCTGAGCAAGGAAAAGGAGTATACCGAAAACGGAAGATGTGCGGTTTATCTGTCAATTTCGGGTGAGCTTTCGGCAATGTTCCTGGTGGAAATCAATCCGACTATGGAAGTCCGTCAGTCCTTGCAGGAGCTTCAGAAGAACAGCATTTATGTTATGATTCGTTCCGTTGACTCGCTTGTAACAATAAACAGACTTTCAGAGCTGTTTGAGATTTATCCCGAATATCTGAAGCTGATACCCTTCCGTGTGCATGAACAGTTTGCAGAGATTACGGCTTATCAGATGAATCAGAAGGCAACCCTTGCTTGTTCGGGACGTTTTGCGGCGCTTTCATCGCTCATTCTCAGCTGCAGATACATGAAAACAACTATAGGAATGGGTATTGCCATTCAGGCGGTTGCAATGCTGCTGGGCGTGCTTATTTCACTGGTAATGGTTGTCACAGGCAGCGTTCAGGAGTTGTCGGTGTCAATGATGATGATGTACAACTTTATTTTTACAGCGGTACTGGTAGTGTTCCAGCTTTTGAGAAAGAATTGATATGATAAAACAGTGTGTCCGGAGATAAAATCCGTGCACACTGTTTCTTTGTCTTGACGTTCCTGCCTGCGGCATGGTATAATTTTAAAAAACAATCGGGAGAAATAGTATGAATGATATAAATTCCTGCACAGAAACAATTTTTTGCGGCAATCCGTCAAAAATTATTATCAGCAAGCCGCCTAAGGAGTCGGCTTACCGGAAAATCTGCCTGCTGAAAAAGGCAGAGGGTTATCAGCTTGAAAAATACACCGAAAAGCAGGTGTTCCACGAAAATATGTCTGCTGAGGAGGCAAAGGAAAGATGTATTGGGTTGTTTTCCGAGGGGTACGGTCAGCTTAACGCCTGGGGCGAAAGCTATGAGTATGCTCTTTCCGTTACTAAAAAGGGAAAAGTGCTTTTCAACAAGAAGAAAACCTCCGCTGAAACCGTTGCTGAAAACACACACAACAGAAAGAAAAACTACATTATCCCCGAGGACAAGCCTTTCCCTGCGCTTGTGGATATGGGCGTTTTTACAAAGGACGGCAAGGTTGCAAAGCCGATGTATGACAAATTCCGTCAGATTAACCGTTTCACCGAAATAATTGATGACGCGGTAAGGGAAAAGGGGGTGTCAGGCAAAAAGCTGAAAATTGTTGATTTCGGCTGTGGCAAGTCCTATCTGACATTTGTTCTGTACCACTATTTCAATGAAATTCTCGGCACAGAGGTTGATATGCTTGGACTCGACCTTAAAGCCGACGTTATCGAGAAATGCAACGCCGCCGCAAAGCGTTACGGGTATGAAAACCTGAGGTTTGAAATGGGCGATATAAGCGGCGCAAGTGTTCAGGGCAAGGTTGACATGGTTGTTACGCTTCATGCCTGCGACACGGCTACAGATTTTGCGCTGCACAATGCAGTTATGCGAAATGCGGATATGATTTTTTCAGTACCCTGCTGTCAGCACGAGCTTAATTCGCAGATGAAGTCGGACAAGCTTTCTCTGCTGACACGTTATGGAATTATCAAGGAACGCACCGCGGCGCTGTGTACCGACGCTATCCGTGCAAACCTGCTGGAATACTGCGGTTACAGAACACAGCTGCTGGAATTCGTGGACTTTGAACACACTCCGAAAAATATCCTTATCCGTGCCGTGAAACGCAGCGGAAATCCCCGCGGACGCGAGCAGTATCTTGAAGAAGCCGAAAGCCTTATGAGGGAATTTTCCTTTGAACCTACGCTGTATAAACTGCTTAAGGAAAGCGGGAAAATTCCGCAGTGAAGAATTGCACAAAATTGCACCGCAAAACACGACATTTTTCTAACCCTGTGTTCACGAAATAATACTTGACTAAACCGTTGTAAAATGATATTCTTATAGAAATATATTTTTTTACAGATGTTAATTTTTTAGGGAGGTATTTCTGATGCTGGAAACAAATTACACCAACAAATTCGTAAAGGAAGGGCTCACATTTGATGACGTTCTCCTTATCCCTGCCGAGTCAAACTGTACACCTAACATGGTTAACCTCGGAACAAGACTTGCAGGCGACATTATGCTCAACACTCCTATTATCACTTCAGCTATGGATACAGTTACAGAAGCAAATATGGCTATCGCTATTGCCCGTGAAGGCGGTATCGGTGTTATCCACAAGAATATGTCCATTGAAAAGCAGGCAGAAGAGGTTGACAAGGTAAAGCGTTCCGAAAACGGCGTTATCGTTAACCCATTCTCTCTTACAGCTGACAGACTCGTTTCCGAGGCTGACGAGCTTATGGGCAAATATAAGATTTCAGGTGTTCCTGTTGTTGACGAAAACAAGAAGCTTATCGGTATCCTTACAAACCGTGACCTCCGTTTCCTTACAGATTTCAACATTCCTATCGGCGATGTTATGACAAAGGATAACCTTGTTACTGCTCCTGTGGGAACAGACCTCGCTGCTGCACAGAGCATTCTTATGCAGCACAAGATTGAAAAGCTTCCTATCGTTGACGAAAACGGTATCCTCAAGGGTCTTATCACTATCAAGGATATTGAAAAGGCTATCGAATATCCTAATTCTGCACGTGATAAGTCAGGCAGACTCCTCTGCGGCGCTGCAATCGGTGTTGCTGCAAACATGATGGAACGTGCACAGGCTCTCGTTGACGCTCAGGTTGACGTTCTCGTTCTCGACTCCGCTCACGGTCACAACATCAACATCGTGAACGCTGTACGTGAAGTAAAGAAGGCATTCCCACATATCCCTGTTATCGCAGGTAATATTGCTACAGCAGCTGCTGCTGAGGCTCTTATCGAAGCAGGCGCTGACTGCCTCAAGGTTGGTATCGGCCCTGGCTCAATCTGTACAACTCGTGTTGTCGCAGGTATCGGCGTACCCCAGATTACAGCTGTTTACGACGTAGCTTGCGTTGCTGCTAAGCACAACATTCCTGTTATCGCTGACGGTGGTATCAAGTATTCAGGCGATATCGTAAAGGCTCTCGCTGCTGGCGCTAACGTTGTAATGCTCGGCTCACTCCTTGCAGGCTGTGACGAAGCTCCCGGCGATGAAGAAATCTATCAGGGCAGACGCTTCAAGGTTTACCGCGGCATGGGCTCTCTCGGCGCTATGGCTTGCGGCTCCAAGGACAGATACTTCCAGGGCAACTCCGACAACAAGAAGCTTGTTCCGGAGGGCGTTGAAGGCCGTGTTCCTTACAAGGGACAGGTTTCCGATACAATTTTCCAGCTTATCGGCGGTATCCGTTCAGGTATGGGTTACTGCGGCTGTGCAACAATTCCTGAGCTTCACGAAAAGGCTCAGTTCGTAAAGATTACAGGTGCAGGTCTTAAGGAGTCCCACCCACACGATATCTACATCACAAAGGAAGCTCCTAACTATTCTGCTCAGATATAACGGCGAAATAAATCAATGGGTATCAGGTGTTCTGCCTGATACCCATATTTTTTACAGCTGTGAAATATTAACAAATTTGCCGAAAATTTTTATCCTGTAATATTTATAAATGTGTTGCAAAAATAAGAACAATGTTGTATAATTATCGTATTAGTATTGTGAAAGGAGAACGACGGAATGCTGAATGCCATCGGTTCAAAGGTTGACCTGAGTGATAATGAGCTTGAATACAATCATCTCGTTGCCGACCTGCTTGAAAATGAAACCGTCCTTAAAATGATGGAATTTCCTCATCACGGCGATACAACCTGCTTTCAGCATTGTCTGAATGTTTCATATTACAATTATAAGCTTTGCAGATTTTTCTCTCTTAACGAGCGTGCAGGTGCAAGAGCGGGTCTGCTTCATGACCTGTTCCTATATGACTGGCACACCTACAAGCCTGCAAAGGGCGAACGTCTTCACGGTTTTACCCATGCAGGTGCGGCGCTGAAAAATGTCCGTGAGAATTTTTATATTTCCGACCTTGAAGCAGATATAATCGAAAAGCACATGTTTCCACTGAATATTACGGCTTTCCCCAAATACCGTGAAACACTGGTCATCGTCCTTGTTGACAAATACTGCGGACTGCTTGAAACGGTTATTCCGAGATTTCAGAAAGTCGGACGGGGCATAAAAAAGCTTGGCGCAAAGGTGCGCAAGGCTCCTCAGGAATAAAAATAAAGCACTTCTCTTACAGATAAGAGAAGTGCTTTTTGTATTTGCATTATTTTTTCTCAATAATTGTAACTTCACCCATTATCACCGAGTCAACGTAGTCAAGTGCGGAGGTGAATTTTTTTTCGGAAAGCACACCGCCGCCATACCAGCGGTTGGTGGTGTTGTGTGCATCGGAACCGCAGGTTACAGGCAGATTGTACCACTCCGCAAACATCTTTGCACGCTCGTCAAAAGCAGGGTCAGCATGGGACGTGTTCACAATTTCCACGCCGTCAACACGGTGTGGTGCAAAGGTCATCATCGGAATGTAGTCGTAATCCCTGAACGGGTGTGCGTGAATGACACGTCCTCCGCAGGCGTGAACGTGGTCGAGAAACCTATATAGTTTCATATCCATAATCTTCTCATTGTCAAGAAGCCACTGCTTGTCAAGACCGTACACAAGAAAATCGGAGCCGTGATAGGTGTACTCGAAACCAAAATAAACGTCAAGCCCGATTTCGTCGCCCTTTGCCTTTGCATTTTCGTATCCCTTACAGAACAGCTCAACACGTTCTTCCCAGGGCAAATCACGGGGCACGGTGGTGTTGCCGTTGAAGAAATGGTCGGTAACAATAATTCCCGTGTAGCCTTCTTCCTTGTATTTCACAGCCATCTCAGCACCTGTCGAGTTTGCACAGGCACTTGTTTCGGAGGTGTGGAGATGGGTTTCGTATTTGAACATAAATTCAGCTCCTTTTGAATGGGTAAATTATAATTTGACGGAGAGATTATGGAGACCCACTGGGGAAAACCTTTCTGAGGAAAGGTTATTCCCCAGACCCCTTTCCAAAGACTTTTAGTCTAATTTTTCATATAGGGCTATAGCCCTATATGGAAAATTACATTGAAAGTTTTAGGGAGGGAGTTTGAGGGATGACCCTTTTTCAAAAGGGTCTCCCTCAATAGATTTCCACAATGCCTCGTTAAATCATAATTTATTCATTACCCACCATCAATTCACAAACAAGGTTGGAGTATGCAAGCGGGTCTTCGATAGGCATACCCTCAATGAGAAGTGCCTGTGTGTAGAGAATTTCGCTGTAAGCCTTGAGCTTTTCCTTGTCGCTTTCGTAAAGTGACTGAAGCTTCTTGAACATTGCGTGGTCGGCGTTCAGTTCAAGCACCTTTTCAGCCTTGATATTCTGGTCATTGTTCGGCATTGCCGCAAAAGTTCTTTCCATATCGAGAGAAATCTGACCCTCATTTGTCAGACAGCAAGGGTGTGACTTAAGACGCTCGGAAAGACGTGCTTCCTTGATTTTGCCGCCGAGAGCATCCTTGATAGCGGCAAGCATATCCTTGTTGTCGTCAGCAATTTTCTTGAATTCAGCCTTTTCCTCAGGTGTGTCAATGTCAAGGTCAGCCGCGGAAACAGATTTGAACTGCTTGTCGTCGTAGCCCATAAGCATCTGAATTGCGAATTCGTCAACGCTTTCTGTAAGGTACAGAATTTCGTAGTCCTTGTCCTTTACAACCTCAGTCTGTGGCAATACATCAATCTTTGCAACGCTTTCGCCTGCTGCATAATAAATGTATTTCTGGTCTTCCTTCATACGGGAAACATATTCTTCAAGAGTAACAAGCTTCTTTTCAAAGGAGCTGTGGAACATAAGCAGGTCTTTCAGAATTTCCTTGTTCACGCCGTAGCCGTTATAAACGCCGAACTTAATCTGTAAGCCGAATGCCTTCCAGAATGTTTCGTACTTCTCACGGTCATTACTGAGCATTTTTTTCAGCTCATTCTTGATTGTGCGTTCAAGGGACTTTGCAATAAGCTTGAGCTGTTTGTCGTGCTGAAGCATTTCACGGGAAATGTTCAGGGACAAATCCTGCGAGTCAACAAGACCCTTTACGAATGAAAAGTGGTCAGGGAGCAGGTCGGAGCACTTGTCCATGATAAGCACGCCGCTGGAGAAAAGCTGGAGACCCTTTGTGAAATCCTTTGTATAGTAATCCATCGGAGCCTGCGACGGAATGTAGAGGAGTGCGTCATATGTTGCAGTACCCTCTGTCTTTGCGTGAATGTGACAGAGAGGCTCGTTGTAGTCCCAGAACTTTTCATTGTAGAACTTGTTGTATTCCTCGTCAGTAATTTCGCTCTTGTTCTTTCTCCAGAGAGGAACCATGCTGTTGAGAGTTTCGATAGCAGTATGTGTTTCGTACTCAGCAGGAACATCGTTTGTTCCTGTGCCTTCCTTCAGGTGGTCGTGAGCAATTTCCATTCTGATAGGGAAGCGGATATAGTCGGAATATTTCTTAACCAAGGATTTGAGTTTCCACTGCATAAGATAATCTTCGTAATTTTCATCGTCAGTGTTGTCTTTGAGGATAAGACGGATTTCCGTACCAACAGAATCCTTTTCGCATTCTTCAATGGTGTAACCCTCAACGCCCTCGGACTTCCAGAGGTAAGCTGTATCGGAGCCGTAAGCCTTTGAACGCACCTGTACTTCCTTTGCAACCATAAATGCAGAGTAGAAGCCGACACCGAACTGACCGATGATGTCAATATCCTCGCTTGTGTTTTCTGTTTTGAAAGCAAGAGAGCCGCTGTTTGCGATTGTACCGAGGTTGTTTTCAAGCTCGTCCTTGGTCATACCGATACCGTTATCGGAGATGATAAGAGTCTTGTTATCGCCGTCAGCCTCGATAAATATGCAGAAATCGTCCTTCTTCAGACCAACCTTGTCATCTGTAAGGGACTTGAAATAAAGCTTGTCGATAGCGTCGCTTGCGTTGGAGATAAGCTCACGGAGGAAAATCTCCTTGTGAGTGTAGATGGAATTAATCATCATGTCAAGCAGACGCTTGGACTCTGCTTTGAACTGTTTTGTTTCAGCCATTGGGAACATTCCTTTCGATTTATATTATTTTAGCACTTTGGTTATTCAAGTGTTAGCACTCATTGTTTACGAGTGCTAATTACAGTATAAACCTTTTGTATTGTAAATTCAAGTAGCACAGGATAATGTTTACAATTCAGACATAATTGCATTAAGAGAGAATTTGTAATTCAGTGTAAGATTTGTAACAACACAAAAGCCACTTCCGACCTTAAATCAGAAGTGGCTTAAATTACTGTAATCTGTCTGCAAGAATATTTGTCGCGATAGTAAAATAAATCAAAAGTGAACAGGAGTCCACAACCGTTGTGATAAGCGGTGTTGCCATTATGGCAGGGTCAAGCTTTACTGCCTTTGCCGCCATAGGAAGCATTGCTCCTACAAGCTTTGCAAGAATAACCGTGCCGATAATCGACAGTGCGATAACAATTGCAAGTTCAGGGTCGCTGTAGGTAATCCATATTCTTGCACCGTTTACTATCGCAAGCACAACCGAGCAGAGAAATGCAATACGGAATTCCTTGAAAATAACCTTGAAGAAGTCACGCAGACGGATTTCCTCAAGCGCCATACCACGTATAATCAGCGTTGAACTCTGAGAGCCGCAGTTACCTCCCGTACCCATTACCATCGGCATAAATGAAACAAGCATAGGTATCATCGCAATCTGCGCCTCAAACTGAGTTGAAATCATACCCGTCAGTGCTGCAGAAAGCATCAGTACCAGCAGCCAGGGAATACGGCTCTTTGCGTGCTGGAAAACAGAAGTCTTGAAGTAGCTGTCCTCAGCAGGCATAACCGCAGCCATCTTTGCAAAGTCCTCGGTATTTTCTTCCTGGAGTACGTCCATAGCATCGTCGAACGTTACGATGCCCACAAGGCGGTTTTCGTTGTCAACAACGGGAATTGCCGCAAAGTCGTACTTTGACATGGTACGTGCAACGTTTTCCTGGTCATCGTGGGTGTTAACGGAAATCACGTTGGTTTCCATAATATCCTCGATGCGTTCATCCTGGTCAGCAACAAGCATTTCCAGTACCGTAACAACGCCTAAAAGCTTTCTTGCCTCCGTAACGTAACAGGTGTATACCGTTTCCTTCACAAGACCGATTT
>JAZUSM010000100.1:0-19263 GCA_045606725.1 Oscillospiraceae bacterium
TTTCAAGATTGAAAACGGTATGGCTTACGCTCCTTCCGTTCGTATCGACATCGAGTGCAAGGCTGATATCGCTGAAGAAGTTGCAAGAATTTACGGTTACAACAACATTCCTAAGACAATTATCCGCGGTGTTGCAGCTGCTGAGCTTACCGAAAAGCAGAAGTTCGAGCGCAAGATTATGAACGCTATGACTTCCCTCGGCGCTTACGAAATCACAACATATTCTTTCATCAGCCCTAAGTATTTTGATAAAATCCGTCTTCCTGAGGACAGCAAGCTGAGAAACACAGTTGTAATTACAAACCCACTGGGTGAAGATACTTCCGTTATGAGAACAACTCTCATTCCGTCAATGTGTGAGGTTCTCGCAAGAAACTACAACAACCGTAACGCTTCCGCTTGCCTCTTTGAGCTTGGCAACGAGTACCTCCCGACTGGTGCAGAGCTTCCTGACGAGCCTGTACGCCTCAGCGTCGGTATGTACGGCGGCAACCGTGATTTCTACGACATCAAGGGCATCGTTGACGCTATGCTGAAGAACGTCGGCGTTGAAGATTTCGAGTACGAGGCTTGCACAGACAATGCCGTATTCGCAGAAGCTGACGCTTTCCACCCAGGCAGATGCGCAGTAATCACAAAGGACGGCAAGGCAATCGGTATCGTTGGTGAGCTTCACCCTGAAACTCTGGAAAACTACGGTATCGGCACAAAGGCTTACGCCGCTAAGATTAACGTTACTGAAATTCTTGAGGTTGCCGTTGCAACAAAGACATACAAGCCGCTTCCTAAGTTCCCTGCAACAACACGTGACCTTGCTATCGTTTGTGACGAGGCACTCCCTGTTGCAAAGCTTGAAAAGGCTATCAAGAAGGCTGTCGGCAATATTCTCGAAACTGTTACTCTCTTTGACGTATATCAGGGCAAGCAGATTGCAGAGGGCAAGAAGTCCGTTGCATACGCTATCTCAATGCGTTCCCATGAGGGTACACTTACCGATGAACAGGCTGACGCAGCTGTTAAGCGTGTTCTGAAGGAACTTTCCGCACTCGGCGCAGAGCTCCGTGCATAAACAAATCAATACCACTTATTATAATGCCGCTTCTGATATCAATTCAGAGGCGGCTTTGCATTGTTTATGCTGTTGACTTTTCAGGATATTTTTGTTACAATCAACCTATTGACAAATAAAATATTCTGAAAGGACAGTTATTATGAGTAATGAAGTTGTAAAATACTATGAGAATTATAGAGAAGAGGACAGAATTACAACAAATAATGCAAGAAGAATAGAATATCTGACTACAACAAAAAAGTTTGATGAAATATTTACCGGAAGCCTTGAAATATTGGATTGTGCCGCAGGTACAGGTGCATACGCATTCAGTCTGGCAGATAAAGGACATAAATTAACTGCTACGGATATTACTCCAAGACATATTTCCTATATAGATGAACACCTGAAAGAAAAGTCATACACAATGAAAACAGCTGTATTGGATGCAACCGATTTGTCCTGCTTTTCAGATGAATCATTTGACGTTGTTTTGAATATGGGACCTTTTTATCATCTGGTTGACGAAGAAGCAAGAAAGAAGTGCTTTGAAGAGTCCTTGAGGGTTTTGAGAAAAGGCGGATATTTTGCAGCAGCGTATATACCGAGGCTGTATATCAATCAGATGATTGCAATGGCAGATGTGCAGTATGTTGACAGACAGCTGCTTAATCAGATAAGTACAACAGGTGTTTTAAAGCACGATGACCCGAAATGCTTCTGGACTGACACATATTATTCGTCATATGACGAAATGCAGGAATTGTTCAGAAATCATAATCTGGATGTAGTGATGCATTTTGCGCAGGATGGCATGTCGCCATTATTCCACAACACTGTTGATGAATGGAATGATGCACAGTTCAATACATGGTTTGAATATCATTTTTCTGTATGTGAAGAAAAAACAATTATTGATATGAGTAACCATGTAGTTATTATCGGAAAAAAGAGATAACTTCCGTTTTATCAATGAGGTTACAGACAAAATCCGGAGAGAATCTGATTTCTTCTCCGGATTTTCCTGTTTGTAATCAAGCTGTTGCGGAAGCGGCATTTTTCTATTGTGTACAAAAAATATGTACATGCACCTGTTATTATTTTCACAAAAAATACTTGCTTTTTGCCAGTACATAAGTTATAATTGTATTGTATGAAAAATTCGGGGCAATCCCGTATTATTGAAAGGAATGTTAATTATGTCAAGACTCGTTTCCGCAAAGGACATGCTCAACAAGGCTCGTGAGGGCAAGTACGCAGTTGGTCAGTTCAATATCAACAACCTCGAATGGACAAAGGCTATTCTCCTTACAGCTCAGGAACTCAACTCCCCTGTAATCCTCGGTGTTTCTGAAGGTGCTGGTAAGTATATGTGCGGCTACAAGACTGTAGTTGGTATGGTAGAAGGTATGCTCGAAGAACTTAACATCACAGTTCCAGTTGCTCTCCACCTCGACCACGGTTCTTTCGAAGGCGCTAAGGCTTGCATCAACGCAGGCTTCTCCTCCATCATGTTCGATGGTTCCCACTACCCAATTGAAGAAAATATCGCTAAGACAACAGCTCTCGTAAATGCTTGCGATGTTCTCGGTATCTCCCTCGAAGCTGAAGTAGGTTCTATCGGCGGCGAAGAAGACGGCGTTGTAGGTGCAGGCGAATGCGCTGACCCTAACGAATGCAAGATGATTGCTGACCTCGGCGTAACAATGCTCGCTGCTGGTATCGGTAACATCCACGGTAAGTACCCTGAAAACTGGGCTGGTCTCTCCTTCGACACACTTGCTGCTGTTAAGGAAAAGGTTGGCGATATGCCACTCGTACTCCACGGCGGTACAGGTATCCCTGAGGATATGATCAAGAAGGCTATCTCCCTCGGCGTTGCTAAGATCAACGTTAACACAGAATGCCAGCTCGCATTTGCTGCTGCTACAAGAGAATACGTTGAAGCAGGCAAGGATCAGCAGGGCAAGGGCTTCGACCCAAGAAAGCTTCTCGCACCTGGTTTCGATGCTATCAAGGCTACAGTTAAGGAAAAGATGGAACTTTTCGGTTCTGTTAACAAGGCGTAATTGCAATTCGTAATTATTAAAAATTTAAGGGACGGTTTTTATGCCGTCCCTTTTTATGTGCTTATGCATTATATTTCCAACTATCAAATTCAAAATATTTGCAAGCAGAACCTGATGCTGTTACAAATGTGCCTCTTTCAGGACATTTAACTCGGTCATTGTAATCATATTCCCAAAGGTTGTTTGTTGGTGTTTTGCGTGCAGGAGAACCGCACCAATGTACGCAGAAAATACATCTATTGTTATTTCCGCTATTTGTACTGCTTTTAAACAATCCCATAATTTGTATCTCCTTTAAACGTAGTATGTGCTTGGCTTTGCAAGTAACGCTATAAAATCAATAATTGTTCCAACAAAGAAGTATCCAGCTGTACACAAATAATAAAGACCTGTTCTTGGTTTACCCTCATAGAATTTGTGTAAACCACCAATTCCGAAGAACCCCAAACTGCAAAGTAACAGTGCCACTGATTTTTTCTTGGGTGTACCGCACACTATCATCATATTTTTCAACCTCCTTATATCTATAGTCCAATAAATATATTGGATTACAAATATATTATAATGTAATATCTGTGATTTGTCAAGTAAAACTAATGATATATGTTATGCTTTTTAAAAAGGAGGTAATATATATTATGGCTTATTACAGAAGAATACGAGAATTAAGAGAGGATAATGACAAGACGCAGCGTGAGGTTGCGGAATATTTGGGCACACCATATCAGTATTATGCCGTGTATGAAAAAGGTACAAGCGAAATCTCCTTTGAACGCGCCATTGCCCTTGCGAAATACTACAACGTAAGCCTTGACTACATTGCAGGCTTGACCAACAATAAGCGTGGACTCGCTTCAAGCGACCTTACCGATGAACAGCAGGCTTTGCTCACGTTTGCGGATGGCTTGTCTGATACAGAAAAAAGCATAGCCTACGAATTGCTGAAAAACCTGCTTAAAATTATAGAATAATTACGAATTGACAATCTCTGCTCCAGTGTAGTAATGAAGCAGAATTTCCTTGTAATCCGCACCCTCATTTGCCATAGCGTTTGCACCGTACTGACTCATGCCGACGCCGTGTCCGTTGCCTTTGGTTGTGATGGTGAACTGTTCGTCAGCATACTTAATAGTGAAATTTGCCGACCTGAGAGAGAAAAGCTGTCGGAATTCCATGCCTGTCAGTACTTCTCCGCCTGCCGAAAGCTCAAGGACTGTTCCCGAAGCGCTTCTGTCACCGATAACAAGCCATTTTTCAGGTGCATCGCTGAAATCAGCGTCGGGGTACGCCGCTTCAAGCCGTGCACGAAGCTCGTCCCCGGTGAAAATTTTCTCGTCGAGATACACGGGAGATTTTTCGTCCTCGGCACTCTCAACGGGGATAAGATACTCCACCTCACTGCCCCATACTGTTTCCGCACTTTCCGTTCTTCCTCCCGATGTGGAGTGGAACGCCGCAACAATCGGTTCTCCGCCGTACATAAGTATTTCGTTTCGTGTGGCATCAACTGCTTCCGATACTATATTATAATATGTATCGTAGCTTTCACCGTAAAATGCTTTCGCCTGTTCGGGGGTGAAGTATGCCTGATACTTGGTGCTGTCATTGGAAATATCAGCGCCCATCAGCAGTTCGTCGGGACTAAGACGCTGTTTTTCACGCTGACGTACAGCATATGTCCTTGCGGCAACCGCCTGCGCTTTAAGTGCTTCCCCGTGGTAGGATGCGGGCATTTCCGCAAGTACTGCACCTATCACATAATCGCGCATATCAAGCTCCATAACTTGTCCGCTGGTGAAATCAAGTACTTTCAGTATGTCACCTGCGGACGTTTCATCTTGCATCGTCTGGACGGCTGTTTCCGCCTGTGTAACTTCTGGTATGACATCGGCTGAGTTGCTCTTTTCAGGCCTTAGAAAGGTAAGCATTGGCATTGCCATAAGCATTACTGCAAAAATAACTGCGATTTTCAACAAATCTTTCATGATAACATTCCTCCGTTTTGTGTTTTTGGGTATTAAATTAATAAAATTCTTGACAAGTTGTTTACAGTGTTGTAAAATAGTAATGTATATTGAAATGATAATGGGAGAGTAGCAAAAATTGAACAATATTGATTACGATAAAGACGTCTTTAAAAGTTTATGCGACGAGTTTGCAAAAAATAACACTATTGACCAGTCGCTTTATGAAAAATATCAGGTAAAACGCGGACTGCGAAACAGCGACGGAAGCGGCGTTATGGCAGGCGTTACCAATATCTGTAACGTTCATGGTTACGTTTTCAACGAGGGTGAGCGTGAGGCTGTACCCGGCGAGCTTATATACAGAGGCTACAGTATTAATGATATTGTGGAGAATACCACTGAAAAAGGCAGATTCGGATTTGAGGAAACAGTTTATCTCCTCCTTTTCGGTCAGCTTCCTACAGAAAGTCAGCTCAGGGGCTTCAACGAAATGCTGTTCAAGTTCAGAGAGCTTCCTCCGTATTTTTCCGAGGATATGATATTCAAGGCTCCTTCAAGGAATATAATGAACAAGATGGCACGTTCCGTGCTTGCACTTTATTCCTATGAGGAAAATCCTGAGGATCAGTCAATTCAGATGGAAATCCTCCGTGCGATTTCAATCATAGCAAGACTTCCTTCCGCTATGGTTGACGCTTATCAGATAAAAAGAAGGGTTTTTGACCACGAAAGCCTCTATATGCACCCTATCAACCCTGATGAGTGTACTGCACAGACTGTTCTGTCAACGCTCCGTCCTGACAGAAAGTATACCGAGGATGAGGCTCGTCTTCTTGACCTTATGCTGATTATCCACGCTGAACACGGCGGCGGTAACAACTCTACATTTACCTGCCGTACGCTTACGTCATCGGGTACGGACGCTTACTCTGCTTATGCAGGAGCAATCGGTTCGCTCAAAGGTCACAGACACGGCGGTGCTAACTTCAAGGTTATCAATCAGCTTGAGGAATTCAAGGAACATATCAAGGACTGGGACGATGACGGCGAAATCAAGGACTACCTTGCTGACGTTATCCGCTGCAAGGCAGGCGACGGTACAGGTCTTGTATACGGTATGGGTCACGCGGTTTATACAATCTCCGACCCGAGAGCGATTATCCTCAAGGAACACGCTATGAAACTCGCTGAAGGTACTGAGTTCGAAAAAGAATTCAAGCTGCTTGATGCAGTTGAAAGACTTACTCCGCAGGTGTTTGCAGAGGTCAAGAACAATTCAAAGGCAATGTGCGCAAACGTTGATATGTATTCAGGTCTTGTGTACAGAATGTTGAAAATACCTGTTGAGCTTAATACACCGCTGTTTGCGGTATCAAGAATTGCAGGCTGGTCTGCTCACCGTATCGAGGAACTTCTCAACGGCAAGAGGATTATCCGTCCTGCATACAAGGCAGTAGCAAAAAGGCGCAAGTATATCCCTATTGAAGAACGTGAATAATATCAATACAATAAATACCTGAAAGGTAAATATGAAATAAGGGGAAACGACAATGAAAGAAACTAAACCATACAAGGCTTCAAGGGTAATCCTTGATAAGAAATTTTCACTGGTTGCATACGTTATCACACTTGTCGGTGCAGTAGCTGCAAGAACAATTCAGCTCAGCACAAATATGAATTTTGCAATGGGCAAGTATATCGACCCGTCACTTGCAAAGAATTATACATTATGGGCGCTTTTAATCGGATTTGCACTCATTTTTGCAGTGATGCTTCTTGGTAAATCCCGTGACAAGGCAATCAAATCGTGTATACTTATCAATCCTATGCGTCTGCGTGCAGACAGACTCAACAAGAAGATTTCACCTCATGCAGGTGCGGCTATGTTTGTTCTGTCGCTTCTGATTGCGTTCGAGATTTTTATGGATTTCTTTACAGTTGCAAAGGCAAACCTTGCAATCTCAACAGAGGATGACCCTGTGTTTATTTTCGCAGGTATTCCTGTTATGGACTGGGTTCTGTTTTCTGTTAAGCTTATTACAATCGTAACCCTTATTTCAACAGGCGTAAACATTATGAAGGGCGAGGGAATTTCAAGCGGAAACTGCGTGTTCATGATGTTCTTCCCAATCTGGAAGCTTCTTGAAATTTTCGCAATGTTCTCAGCAAATCAGCTTGTAGGTATTTATTCCGAAAAGGTTATCGAGCTGTTTACTGCAATTACATCTTCAATGTTCTTCCTTTGCGCAGCAAGACTTTTCGGCGGCTGGGAAAAGAAGCATACACGCTTCTGGATGTGTATGTTCGGATACATGGCTTCCGTTTTTGCAATGGTTTCCGTTGCTCCGAGATATATCATGATGTTTATCAAGTCCTACACAGAAAGAGATGGCATGGAAATGCCTGCTGTTTCCGATATAGGTATTGCGGTTGTTACAATTGCGGTTATCGCTGTATTCTGGAGTACTTATGTGTACAGAGTAATGCCTAAGCTCAATCTCACAGGTAAGCGCCGCTGGACAAGAACAACTATGGCTACAAGAAATATGTCTGATATAAACGATGAGGCATAAATAATTATATGGGGCGTGGGATGCTAAAACACTCATAGCCCCATTTTTGCAGAAGGAAGTGAGAGCCTTGGATAAAAAAAGAATACTTAAAGCGGCAGCTGCGCTGTTGACGGCTTTCACTCTTTCAGGCTGTTCATCAAGCGCATCGGTTGATATGCTGCTTACACCGCCGAAGCTTTCAGAGGAGCAGTCTGCGGTTTATGACGCTCTTATAAAGTCAGTGGGAAAGGATATAAGACTGCAGTATCCCAGAAGCGGCGATTACCGTTCAGCTTTTATTTTTGCGGATATAGACGATGAACCTGACAGCGAGGCTATCGTGTTCTACGAAAAAACAGGTGAAATCAGAAACAGTGCAAATATCCGTGTGAATGTCATTGACAGACGCGACGGAAAATGGACGAGCGTTTATGACCATGCAGGCATGGGCACGGAAATTGACCGTATCATGTTTGCCCAGCTGGGCGGCAGGGAAAATACAAGCATTATTGTAGGATACACACTTCTTTCGGGAGAAAAAAGCGTAAGAGTCTACGGCTACTACAACGGTGTTCTCGCTACGGAATATTCCGATGATTACAGCACAATGTTTGTTACTGACCTTGAACGTGACGAAAAGGACGAGCTGGTGCTCATACGTCCTAACAATCAGATGAAAAAAGCGTCTGTAGGGCTTGTTTCTGTCGGGAATGAGGGGAAAATCACCGAAACGACAAATGTTGCCCTTAATGAAGGTACTACCGATTTTGTCAATATAGCGTCAGGCTACGTCGGCACGGGTACTCCTGCGATATTCATTGACGGACTTTCAGGTGGAAGACTTACTACGGAAATTATTTATCCGGTCAATGGTCAGCTGAGAAATCCGCTTTATCTCGGCGAGTCTGCCATGATTGAGCAGACAAGGCGTCAGGCAGGCTACCCCTGCACTGATATTGACTTCGACGGTATAATCGAAATTCCGACATTAAGCTTTTTCCCGGGATACACGGAAACAACTCCCGGCATCAGACTTTACAGCGTTGAATGGAATATTCTTGACAACTACAGCATTACAAAAAAATATTCAAGCTACTACAACATTGCGGATGGATATTGCTTTATTCTCCCGAGCCGCTGGGATGGCGGTGTTGTAACGGCAAAGCCCGACAGCGTGACGGGTGAAATTGTTTTCTATAAATACAGAATTGACCTCAACAACAGTACCACTGAGCTGATGAGGATTGCTGCGGTGACAGAGGCGGAAACCCCTGCGCTGCTTGATGAGGGATATATGCTTGTAAAGAGCAATAACAATACAAACTATCTTGTAAAATGCCCCGATATTTCCGATGAGCCGCTTATTCTTACAGGCACGGAAATAAGCAACAGCTTCCGCCTTATGGCATAAGCACTTCGGGAATGTTCAGAAAGGAATGATTTTATGAAACGTATACTTGTTTGTGAGGACGAGGACGTAATCCGCGATTTTGTGGTTATCAACCTTAAAAGAGCAGGATATGAGGTCGTGGATGTAAACTGCGGCGAGGAGGCTCTCAGGGTATTTGAGCAGGAGCACGGCAATTTTGACATTGCGCTGCTGGATATCATGATGCCAGGTATTGACGGTTTTCAGGTGTGCAAGGCTCTGCGCAAAAAGAGCAGTACAATCGGTATTATCATGCTTTCTGCAAAGACTCAGGAAATGGATAAGGTCAGCGGTCTTATGCTGGGAGCTGACGACTACATAACAAAGCCGTTTTCTCCGTCCGAGCTTACTGCAAGAATTGATGCAATTTACCGCAGGGTAAGCATGAGTGTTGTACGCGAGGAGGATACCGCTTCAACAATCGAGTCGGGTCCTTTCGTGCTTAACCTCAAGAGCAGGACAGTTGCGAAAAACGGTGCACCGATTGACCTTACACAGGTTGAATATCAGATTATGGAGTATTTCCTCAATAATCAGGATACTGCACTTGACAGAAATTCCATCCTGACACATATCTGGGGCGAAAATTATTACGGTGACGATAAAATTGTTGATGTAAATATCAGACGTATCAGAATGAAAATCGAGGATGAGCCTTCAAATCCGAAGTATATTTCAACAATCTGGGGCTTCGGTTACAAGTGGTCAGTAAAGGGCGAGGAATGATTTAACCGCATTTCAGCAGAGAGGAGGGAGTGCCTTGCGCAAATCAAATATTACAAGGCGATGGCTGATTAACAACCTTGGCGTAATTTCGATAATGCTGTTTGCTCTGGTTATTTTCGGCACGCTTTTTGTGCGCAGCTATTATTACAGTTCGGCAAGGCAGTATCTTACTTCACGAATGAATATGGTTTCAAATATTCTTCAGAGCGCCTATAATGACCCGTCGTCGAATTTTTCGGCAGAGGTGCGTTCAACCGTTGAAAACTGGTCGGAAAAGGACAAAATGGAGCTTATGGTTGTCGGCGGAAAGGGCGATGTCGGACTGACCTCGTCAGGCTTTGTCCCTGAGGAAAGTCTTGATGAAATGGCGGACTATGCAGAAGCGGTGCAAAGCGGCTCAAGCGGTTACTATACGGGAAAAATGAGCAGCGGAGAGAAAATCATGGCTGTCTGCATAATGCTTCCTGAAAATGACGCAGGCTTTTCGGCAATAAGAATGGTTTCCTCAATGGACGCTGTAAACAAGCATATAAGCAGTATAACGTTCATACTTGCTGTGATTTGCCTGACAATTCTTGCGCTGATGTTCTTTTCGGGTCTGTATTTTGTCAAGTCAATCGTTATTCCTGTGCGGCAGATAGGCTCAACGGCAAGACGTTACGCAATGGGTGACTTTTCCGTGCGTATCACCAAAAAGAACGATGATGAAATCGGTGACCTGTGTGACACGGTAAACAACATGGCAAGCGAGCTTGCTCTTTCGGAGCAGATGAAAAACGAGTTTATTTCCAGCGTTTCACATGAGCTTCGTACTCCGCTTACCGCTATCAAGGGCTGGGCGGAAACTATAGGTACTATGCCTGACGACGCCGAAACGGTTGCAAAAGGCATGCGTGTTATAACTACTGAAAGTGAACGTCTTTCGGAAATGGTTGAGGAATTGCTTGACTTTTCCCGTATGCAGAACGGACGCTTTTCCCTCAATAAGGCGACTATGGACGTTCTTGCAGAGCTTGGTGACGCAGTGCTGATTTACACGGAAAAGGCAAAGAAAGAGGGCATTTCCGTTATCTATGATGAACCTGATATGCTTCCGTTCATATGCGGCGACAAAAACCGTATCAGACAGGTTTTCATCAACGTTATCGACAATGCTATAAAATATTCCGACAAGGAAGGCATCGTTTCAATTCAGGCACTTATGGAGGACAGCGACCATATCAGGATTGATGTTTCCGACACGGGCTGCGGAATAAGCAAGTACGACCTGCCTAAGATAAAGACGAAATTCTACAAGGCTAATCATACACGACGGGGCAGCGGTATAGGTCTTGCGGTTGCAGATGAAATCATTGCAATGCACGGCGGACGGCTGGATATTACAAGCGAGCAGAATGTGGGCACAACGGTAACAATTATTCTGCCCGTGCAGAAATCTTAACCCGAAAAGAAAGGATACACTGAAAAATGAGCGATTGCAAAAAGGAATGTTTCAAGTCAAAAATCGGCGGACAGGCGCTGATTGAGGGCGTTTATATGAGAGGAATAACAACAGCCGCAATGGCCTGCAGACTTCCCGACGGAACAATTGATGTTGAGGAATGGGCTGTAAAAAACGGCAAGGATGCTCCATGGTACAGGAAAGCGCCGTTTGTGAGAGGCTGTATAAACTTTGTGTCAAGCATGGCTGAGGGTATACGCTGCACAATGAAATCTGCCGAAAAGCAGATTACCGATGACGATGAGGAGGAAGAACTCAGCAAATTTGAGCAGTGGCTTACCGATAAATTCGGCGACAAGCTTGTCGATGTGGTAATGGTTATTTCTGTTATTATCGCACTTGCTTTTTCTCTTATCGTGTTCAAGGGCGGTCCTATACTTGTGGGCAATATTTTTGTCAAGCTTGGTGCGGCTGAAAGTGCAAGACCGATTATCGAGGGACTTGCAAGACTTGTGCTGCTGGTGGGCTATATGTATGCAATTTCCTTTATGGGAAGCATAAAGACAACATTCATGTATCACGGCGCTGAACATAAAAGCATTGCCTGCTACGAAGCGCAGGAGGAGCTTACTGTGGAGAATGTACGCAGACATACACGCTTCCATCCTCGCTGCGGAACAAGCTTTATACTTATTGTTCTTCTGCTTAGTCTTATTGTAGGTATTTTCCTGCCGAGAACGAATATGTGGCTCCGTTTCGGAGTACAGATGCTGTGTCTTATTCCTGAAGCATCGGTTGCATATGAGCTTATAAAGCTTGCAGGCAAGTATGACAACATCATAACAAAAATTATCTCTGCGCCTGGTCTGTGGCTTCAGAGAATTACAACAAAAGAGCCGACTGACAAGCAGATTGAGTGCGCAATTGCTGCGCTTAAACCATGTCTGCCAAAGGCCGGCGAGGAAGATAAGTGGTAATTGAAATATTGCGGGGTACGGAGCGTACCCCAATTTATTTTTCTGGAGGAATAATGAAATGACATACACAAGAAAATTTCTGATAAAATATCCCGAGAATTTCAAAATCGGGGACGGCTACAGCATAAGGCTGTACAGAAATGAGAAAAATGCCGCTGTTCTTGAAAGTGATGGCGAAACCTTTGGTTTTGAGGTGATTGCTGAAATTACGGGCAATGATTTCTACAGTGACAAAATGATTGAAAAGCGTGGCGGAAGGCTCCTTTTTCTTGAGATTGAAAGGCGCTGGCTGGTGGAAATCCCCGATTGTCTTGACGAGTATGAGTCACACTACATTGAACAGGCTTACCTTGAGCCTGCAAATGGCTTTCAGGGACGTATCCGCCGCTGGGACGACAAATTTATCTACACCGAAAAGGCACGCACAGGCAGCAGTATGTCCCGTATTGAGAATGAAAGGGAAATTACTGAGGCGGAGTATGAAGATTTGCAGAAGAACACAATTCTGAATGTAATAAAGAAACGCAGGTATATTATTCCTGTCGGCACGCTGAAATTTGAGCTTGACGTGTTTGAAAATGCTGTTGAAAACGGCTACGGAATAATGGAGGCAGAGCTTTCTGAGGAAACCGCTGAGGTGGAAATGCCCGATTTTGTGAGAATTGTCCGTGAGGTTACCGAGGACAGCTACTACACCAACAGGAATTTCGCTTCCATGGACAAAATTAAGCTTGTTAAATAGTCGAAACTATTGACATAATCGTAAATAAATGTTATAATTAAACGATAATTTGTGTTTGTAAAAACAACGAGAAAGGATGGTTTAATCGTGGCAAAGATTAAAAAGCCTGTTTTCTTTATCGTTTTTGCTTTGATACTTGCCTTTGCGGCTTCCGTATTTTTCGGTGTCAAGACATATTACGGTGATATGGAAACAGTTTACATCAAGGGTATCGACAATATCCGTTTCGGTATCGACATCAAGGGTGGTGTTGACGTAACATTTACATCTCCTGAGGACGTTGATGCTACCGAGGCTCAGCTGGACGCTGCAAAGGAAGTTATTGTTCAGCGTATGATTACTCTTGGTATTACTGACTACGAAAGCTATATTGACTACAACAACGACCGTATCATTGTTCGTTTTCCCTGGAAGGAAAGTGAAAAGAACTTTGACCCTGAAGCGGCTGTAAAGGAACTGGGTGAAACTGCTCAGCTTACTTTCCGTGAGGGTTATGAAACCGATGAACTCGGCAACTGGACAGGCGTTACTGCTGAAAATGTTATCCTCGTTGGTGCTGATGTAAAGGAAGCTTATGCGGCTTACACACAGAGCGACAACGGTGAGATGAACTGGCTGGTAAGCCTTGAACTTACAGACGAAGGTGCTAAGAAGTTCGGCGAGGCTACATCAAGACTTGCTGAAACAAGGGGCGTTATCTCTATCTGGATGGACGAAACCTGCTTCTCTTATCCACAGGTTCAGACTGCTATCACAGACGGCAAGGCTCAGATTACAGGTAACTTTGACGGTGAAGAAGCTAAGGCACTCGCTGATAAAATCAACTCAGGTGCGCTTCCATTCAAGCTTGTAACATCAAGCTTCTCCACAATCTCCCCAAGCCTTGGTGCAGGCGCTCTCGAAGCAATGGTTCTCGCAGGTATTATCGCATTTGCTTTTATTGCAGTATTTATGATTATCACATACCGCCTCCCTGGTGCAGTTGCTGTAATTTCCCTTTTCGGACAGGTTGCAGGTACACTTGCATTCATCTCAGGTTACTTTGAATTTGTTGCAGGTTCAATCCTCACAATTCCTGGTATCGCAGGTATTATCCTTGCAGTAGGTATGGGCGTTGACGCAAACGTTATTACATCCGAACGTATCAAGGAAGAACTTATCAATGGTAAGACACTTTATGGTGCTATCGACGCAGGCTTCAAGCGTGCGTTCTCCGCTATCCTTGACGGTAACGTGACAATGATTCTTGTTGCTATTATCCTCATGGGTGCATTCGGTACACCTGACAGTATCTTCTCCAAGATGCTCCACTTTGCATTCTTTATGTTTGGTCCGTCCACAGCAGGTACAATCTATTCCTTCGGCTTCACATTGCTGACAGGTGTTGCACTGAACCTGTTCTTCGGCGTATTCTGTTCAAGAATGATGCTTTCATCACTTTCAAAATTCAAGATTTTCAGAAATCCAAAGCTTTACGGAGGAGGTGCGAAGCGTGAAGTTTAATTTCGATTTTATCAAAAACAGGAAGATTTACTTCATTATTTCTGCAGTTCTTATTTCCGTATCGCTTCTTTCCTCTTTTATTTTCGGAGTAAACCTTGACATTCAGTTCAAGGGCGGTACAATTCTCACATTCCTCTATGACGGTGAAATTGTTCAGTCTGAATTTGAGAAGACAGCTGTTGACGCTCTCGGAGGTATGGGTGTAACCTCAACAATCGGTGAGGACTTTACATCAGGAAGAAAGAACATTCAGCTTTCACTTATTTCTAACGAGGGTCTTTCCTCTGATAAGCAGATTGCACTTACTGACGCTATTACAGAAAAGTATGCAGATAATGCAATTGAACTGCTTGAATCCTCCGACGTATCACCATCTTCAGGTAAGGAATTCTTCCTGAAGTGTATCGTTGCGGTTATTCTTTCCTTTATCGTTCTTGTTGTTTATATTGCTATCCGATTCAAGAATATCGGCGGTTGGCTTGCAGGTATCTGTGCTATTCTCGCACTTGTTCACGACTGTGTTATTGTTTACGGTACATTCATTGTATGCGGTATGCCTATCGATGCTAACTTTATGGCGGTTATTCTTACAATTCTCGGTTACTCAATCAATGATACAATTGTTATCTATGACCGTGTACGTGAGAATGAAATTCTTTACAGAAAGACAAAGACCCGCGCTGAGATTGTAAACCTCAGTATCAATCAGTCCCTGACACGTTCAATCAACACATCACTTACTACAATTATGGCAATGCTTGTTGTAACAATTGTAGCGGCTGTTTATGGAGTAGATTCTATCTTCTCTTTCTCTTTCCCAATGATGCTCGGTATGCTCTGTGGAGCATATTCTTCCGTATGCTTCATCTGTCCTCTCTGGCATATGCTTTCAGAGAAGTTCAAGTCAAAGAAGAGCCACGGCAAGAAGCGCAGACACGCGTAAGAAAGGCAATAATAATGCGGCAGAACGGAGTTTTCCGTTCTGCTGTCGTTGCATTTTGAGGAGTGATTTTCAGTGAAAGCGGGAGTTTCAACAGCTTGCCTGTACCCCATGGTGCTGGAAAAAGCTTTTCTGGCGCTTGCAGAAACAGGTGTAAAAACTACGGAAATTTTCGTGAATTCTCATTGTGAGCTTTCAGAACCGTATAAAGGTGAGATGCTGGCGATGAAGAGGGAATACGGAATTGATGTTGTTTCGGTGCACCCGTTCACCTGCGGAATAGAGCCGATGATGCTTTTCACGGCTTACGAACGCAGAGTTACGGATATGCTTGATTACTACAAGCGTTTTTTTGAGTACATGAATGATTTCGGCGCAAGATATTTCGTGCTTCATGGAAATAAGAACGAAAATTTCATGGAGGACGAAGATTACTTCGAACGTTTTGCACGGCTTCAGGATGCTGCCGAAAGCTGCGGAGTGCGTGTTGTGCAGGAAAATGTTTCCCGATGTACAGGCGGAAGTCTGGATTTTCTTGTGAAAATGAAAAATGCGCTTGGCGAAAAGGCTTGTTTTGTTCTGGACTTAAAGCAGGCTCACCGTGCGGGAAATGACCCTACGGAAATGGTTAAGGCGCTTGGGCGGAACATTAAGCATATTCATTTTTCCGATTGTGGAAAGGCTGGGGACTGCCTTAAATTCGGATTCGGTGAGTATGATACGGAAGCCTTCTTTACCGCACTTAAAGAACAGGATTACAGTGGAAGCGTCATTCTTGAGCTTTACAGAAACGGCTTTACAGAAGTTAATGAGCTGGCAGAAAATTGCAATGAAATGCAGAAATACATAAATAAATTTGATTAAAGATTAAGATATTGGAGGTCTTTAAAATGGCAGAAAAAACTATGGACAAAATTGTTGCCCTTTGTAAGGGCAGAGGTTATGTTTACCCAGGCTCCGAAATTTACGGCGGCCTTGCAAACACCTGGGATTACGGTCCTCTCGGCGTGCTCCTCAAGAACAACATCAAGAACGCATGGCTCAAGAAGTTTGTTCAGGAATGTCCTTACAACGTTGGTCTTGACAGCGCAATTCTTATGAACCCACAGACATGGGTTGCTTCCGGTCACCTCGGCGGTTTCTCCGACCCTCTTATGGACTGCCGTGAGTGTAAGACTCGTCACCGTGCTGACCAGCTTATCGAAACTCAGACAGGTACAAATCCAACAGGCTGGACAAACGAGCAGATGAGCGAATTCATCGAAAACAACGATATCAAGTGCCCACACTGCGGCAAGAAGAACTTTACTTCCATCCGTCAGTTCAACCTTATGTTCAAGACATTCCAGGGTGTAACTGAGGACTCAAAAGCTGAGCTTTACCTCCGTCCTGAAACTGCACAGGGTATCTTCGTAAACTTTGCAAATATCCAGAGAACAACACGTAAGAAGGTTCCTTTCGGTGTTGCACAGGTTGGTAAGTCCTTCCGTAACGAAATTACACCGGGTAACTTTATTTTCCGTGTTCGTGAGTTCGAACAGATGGAGCTTGAGTTCTTCTGTAAGCCTGGTACAGACCTCGAATGGTTCCAGTACTGGAGAGGCTACTGCCGTGACTTCCTTACAGGTCTTGGCATTGACGAGGAACACCTCCGTCTGCGTGACCACTCACCTGAGGAACTCTGTTTCTACTCCAAGGCAACAACTGACTTCGAGTATCTCTTCCCATTCGGCTGGGGTGAACTCTGGGGTGTTGCTGACAGAACAGACTACGACCTTACTCAGCACATCAAGACAAGTGGTAAGTCTCTCGAATACTTTGACCCTGAAACAAACGAGAAGTATGTACCATATGTTATCGAACCATCTCTCGGCGTAGAAAGACTCTTCCTCGCAATCGTATGCGAAGCTTATGACGAAGAAGAAATCGGTGAGGGCGATGTTCGTACAGTAATGCATCTCCACCCTGCACTTGCTCCTATCAAGGCTGCTGTTCTTCCTCTTACAAAGAAGCTCAAGGAACAGGCTATGGAAGTGTATACAATGCTTTCCAAGCACTTTAGTGTTGATTATGACGAGGCTGGCCAGATTGGTAAGCGTTACCGCCGTCAGGACGAAATCGGTACACCGTTCTGTATCACATATGACTTTGATACACTTGAAAAGGACGGCTGCGTAACAGTTCGTGACAGAGATACAATGGAACAGGAAAGAGTTAAGATTGAAGACCTTGTTGCATACCTCAACAAGAAGCTTGAATATTAATAAAAAGAAAAGCACCGCTGTAGCGGTGCTTTTTGTTTTAGTCCAACTTATTCAACTGCTCCTGAATTGCATCAATCTTCGGGTAATGCAGTTCTTTTGCCTTCGCAAGGGACTTTGCCGACTTCTCAGGCTCAAATGCCATCTTATAGGCTATTGCAAGATATGCATGGATATCAGCTTTTTCAGGGTAGAATTCACGTGCCTTTTCAAGATATTTTATCGCCGACATTGGTTTGTCAAGCTCGATATAAACAGAACCAAGACTTGTGTAAAGCGGCACGGAAGCGTTGTTCTCAGGGTCGTATTCAAGTGCCTTTTCGTAGCACTCCATAGCCTTGTCACGGTCACCCGTCTTTCGGTATGAAACACCTGAATTTACCCATGCTTCAAAATTTGCAGGTTCAATTTCAAGGCTTTTCTTGTAGTATTCTATGCTTTTTTCGTATTCACCCATCTTACAGTAGCAGGCAGCAATTCCTGCATAGAGTTTTTCCTCCTTGTATGCATTCAGTCCACGCTCCTGCGCTGTAAAATAACTTTCAAGCGCTTCTGTGTAATTCTGCTCCTTGTATAAGCTGTCGCCGTTTCGGGCAGATTTGTCTCCCGTTGGAGTTGACTCGCAGGCAGTAAAAGCAAGTGCCGACGCAACCGCAAGCACAGCCGCAAGAATTCGCAGTTTCATAGAATACAGTCCTTTCATTTAATTTGAAGTTGTTCAGTTACTGTCAGAAGAAGTATTGACCTGTCCCTTTTTGAAGCGGTTTCTCAAAGGCAGATAGTAAATAAGAAACATAAATAATGGCTGCTGCCATGAAAGTGCCAAGGCATATGTGACCATGCTTATGTTAGTAACAAGGATAGAAACGATGAATGCCGCCGCTGATGATATTATTATAAAGCATTTTGTGAAGTTCACTTCGGATTGCTCAACAACATCTGTCTTTCTGATTGTTGATGCACGGAATATTGCCGCAAAAATTGCAATGAATATTGCGGTGACAATCACATATGAAATAGTCATAATGAACGAAACAAGACCATTCGTTGCCGCAACACCGAGATTGATAAACGGCGAAACATCTGCACCGTCAACAATTGCTTTGTCAGTGTATTCAATAAGATTTTCCTTGAACATGGTAAGAAACAGTTCCCTTACATATCCCACAGAAAAGAACCAGTTAAGCGCAGAAACAATTACCAACAGAATTTTTCTCAGTAAGCTTTTATTCATAGTAATCCTCCGTCTTGTTTTGTCCAAATAAGTGTAATCAGAGTTTTGTAACAGCTTTGTAGGCTTCTCTCCAGCAATTCACCCTCACCATATCATTCCCCTCAGCATCAAAGCTTCGGTTGTGAGGTGCAGTAAAAAGCAGCTTTGCGTAATCGCCGCCAAGGAGATTATGTACACCGTCATCAATCAGCACGTCACCTCTGATAAGCGGCTTGCTGCCAGTGATGATAACGTGCTTCCAGTCAATGAAAGGGAAGTGTCTGAACAGCACCTTTTCCATTTTTGCTTTCATCACCTGATAAGGCGAGTTTGTGACAATGAAAACTTCGTGCCCGTCGGAAATCAGCTTCTGCAGGTAGTACGCCGCACCC
>JAZUSM010000101.1:0-5261 GCA_045606725.1 Oscillospiraceae bacterium
TCAGCAGGTTATTGCAACCTGCTTAAATCATACAACACAATTCAAAGTATGTCAAGAGCAGGAACTCCAAGAGATAATGCTGTCATTGAATCTTTTTTCGGAAGATTTAAGGATGTTCTACGTTCGCACTTGCATCTTACAAAGTGTGTTGACCTTTATTCTGTAATTTCTCAGACTGTTCATTACTTTAATTTCATTAGACCTCTTCGTAAATTAAACAGAAAGCCGCCAGTTCAATTTCGTATTGAACTGACAGCTTAACTTCGGCTTTTTTATGTCTACTATCTATTGACTATTTCACCCGATTTTTCCAGGTACGGCTTTAACTTTTATCAGTATTTATTGTATTCTATTTTCATAACAACATCTTCTTCACGGTTTACAACAAGCTGAAGATAACCTTTCTTGCCGGAAAAATCGCCGTATGAAATATAGTCGTGCACGCCGTCTGTAAGCGCCCACATCTGTTCATCTTCGGAAAGTGCCTTGCCCTCCTCACCAAAATACGCTTCTGCTTTTGCCTCAGCGTCGGCAATCGTGTCCCCTGCACCAATGCCGAAAACAGTATATTCAGACTGAACAACTGTCAAATCCTCAAAGCTGACCGAGGACAGCGAAACACCTGCAACCTTGCCGCCGCTGAAGGTTAACTCAATCAGGTCATATTCTGTATCTGAGTCGCTGTGAGCAAGACTGTAGGAGTAAAAGTCTACCCCTGCCATATTCATGGCATCTTCTATCATTTCATTGTCCACATCGTCAGCACCGCCGTTGACATCCATTTCGTCGAAAACATCCTTTTTTACACCCATTGCCTCAGTAAGCTCATACTGAGAAAAGTCATAGCTTTTTCCGCAGGCTGTCATAAGCAGGGCTGCAAGAAGTGCGGTTGTCAACAAAGAAATTTTTTTAAACATATCAATACCCCTTTAATTGTCATTATAGAATTAATTGTATCACGGTACCCATATATTGTCAAGAAAACTCCCGTCTGAACAACAAAGTTTCAGACGGGAACTGCTGTTTATAAATTATTCTTCTTCCTTCTTTTCCTCAACAGTAACAGCAATACCGAGGATATCAAGGCTGTCCTTGTCAACTGTTGCAGGACAAGCAGACATAAGCTCGGAAGCGTTCTGCACCTTCGGGAATGCGGTTACGTCACGGAGGCTGTCAGCGCCGCACATAATCATTGCAAGACGGTCAAGACCGATACCCATGCCGCCGTGTGGAGCTGCACCGTACTTGTAAGCGTCAACAAGGAATCCGAACTTAGCTTCGATTTCCTCATCTGTAAGACCGAGAGCCTTGAACATTCTCTGCTGGAGCTCGTAGTCTGTGATACGGATTGAACCACTGGAAAGCTCTGTGCCGTTGAGCACGAGGTCGTAAGCCTTAGCGTAAACCTTACCCGGGTCGCTGTCGAGGTACTGGATACACTCATCCATAGGCATTGTGAATGGGTGGTGCATAGCAAGCCACTCGCCGCTTTCCTCGTCCTTTTCAAAGAATGGGAACTCGGTAATCCAGAGGAAGTTGTACTTGCCCTCAGGAATCATATCAAGCTGCTTTGCAACCTTAAGACGGAGTGCGCCGAGAGTAGAAAGGGTTGTGCTGTTCTTATCAGCAACGATGAGTACAACGTCGCCCTTTTCTGCGCCGATTTTTGCAAGGATTGCATCAACCTCGCCCTCGCCCATGAACTTGGCAAAGGAACAGTTTGGTGCGTCGTCAACCCAACGAACGTAAGCAAGACCCTTTGCGCCGATACCGCGAACGTACTCGGTAAGCTTATCGATTTCTTTTCTTGTAAGCACGGAAGCACCGTTCTTTGCAACGATTGCACGAACAGAGCCGCCTGCTTCGATTGCGGAAGTGAACACGCCGAAGCCGCAGGACTTGACCATATCGGAGATATCCTGAATTTCCATACCAAAACGTGTATCAGGCTTGTCGGAGCCGTAACGGTTCATAGCGTCTGTGTAAGTAAGTCTTGGCAGCGGAGTAGGGATTTCGATATCCATAACCTCGTTGAAAAGGCGCTTGATAAGACCCTCGCCCATATCCATAATATCGTCAACGTCAACGAATGACATTTCAAGGTCAATCTGTGTGAACTCAGGCTGTCTGTCAGCACGGAGGTCCTCGTCACGGAAGCAGCGTGCAAGCTGGATATAGCGGTCAAAGCCGGAAATCATAAGGAGCTGCTTGTAAATCTGAGGAGACTGTGGGAGGGCATAGAACTTGCCCGGATGAACTCTTGATGGAACAAGATAGTCACGTGCACCCTCTGGTGTGGACTTGATCATCATCGGTGTTTCGATTTCGATGAATCCGTTCTCGTAGAAGTAGTCACGTGCAACCTTGGCAATCTTACTTCTCTTGATGATGTTTTCCTGAAGCGGACGGCGACGGAGGTCGAGGTAACGGTATTTCAGACGGAGCTCCTCGTTTGTGTTTGTTTCATCGAGAATTTCAAACGGAGGAGTCTGTGCCTTAGCAAGAATACGGAAATCGTCAACAAAAATTTCAATGTGTCCTGTTGGGATTTTGTCGTTGATGCTTTCACGTGTGCGAGCCTCGCCCTTTGCCATAATAACGTATTCAGCGTGGCAGGAAGCTGCCTTTTCGAAGATTGCAGGGTCGGTTGTTTCGTTGAACGTGAGCTGAACGATACCTGTTCTGTCACGAATTACCATAAAGATAATGCCGCCCTTGTTTCTTACTGTGTCAACGTATCCGCCGACTGTAACTGTTTCGCCTGCGGTAAGAACCTCGCCGCAGTAATGGGTTCTTTTTAACCCTTTCATATTGTCTGCCATTTTTATTACTTCCTTTCGATATATCAATTAAAATCAGTTTCCGAAATTCTCCATAACCCCGTCAAACATCTCGCTTACAACAGCGTTGGAAAATGCGTCGATGAATCCGTCACCAAGGGAAATATCCGTCTGCTCGCCTGTTGCCATATTCTTCAGCTTTGCAGAGCTTGTTTCAAGCTCGTTGTCGCCGAGAACAATTGTAAATGTAGCACCGATTTTGTTTGCGTACTTCATCTGTGGCTTCAGACCTCTGTTCATTGTGTCAAACTCAACGAAGTAACCCTCGTCACGAAGCTGCTTGGCAAGAACAATAGCCTTGTTCTGTGCAGCCTCACCCATTGAAGCAATGTAAAGGTCGCACTTCTTTGCAGGAGCAAATTCTGCACCCTTGCTTTCCATTGTCATAATAAGTCTTTCAAGACCCATTGCGAAGCCGAGTGCAGGTGTCGGGTTACCGCCCAGCTGTTCAATCAGACCATCATAACGTCCGCCGCCGCAGACTGTACCCTGTGCGCCGATGTCATTAGTGATAAATTCGAATACAGTCTTTGTATAGTAATCAAGACCACGAACGATTTTCGGGTTGATGTTGAACTGGATATCCATAGCTGTGAGGTGCTTCTTCAGCTTTTCAAAGTGGTGGTCGCATTCCTCACAGAGAAAATCAAGAATTACAGGAGCATCAGCCGCAATACCCTGACAAATCGGACTCTTGCAGTCGAGAATTCTCATAGGGTTGCGGTCAAGTCTGTCAAGGCAAGTCGGACAAAGGTCAGCCTTCTTGCTCTCAAAATAAGCCTTCAGAGCCTTGTGGTACTCAGCACGACAGGTCGGACAACCGATAGAATTGATGAAAAGGTCAACGTTGTCAAGACCGAGGCGTTCAAGGAGAGCCTTTGCCATTGCGATAACCTCAGCATCAGCGCTTGCGTCCTTGCTTCCGTACATTTCCGCCCCGAACTGGTGGAACTCACGGAGACGTCCTGCCTGTGGCTTTTCGTGACGGAAACAGGAAATGATATAGTAAACCTTCTGTGGAAGTGCTTCATTCAGCAGACCGTTTTCGATTGCTGCACGTGCTGCACCTGCTGTACCCTCAGGACGAAGTGTGAAGTCGTCAGGGTCCTTGCCATTTGCAGGGCTCTTAGCGGTTACGCCGTACATTTCTTTCTGGACAACGTCAGTTGTGTCGCCAACGCTTCTTTTGAAAAGTGCTGTGTTTTCGAAAGTCGGGAAGCGGATTTCCTTGAAACCGTAGCACTCCGCTGTATCAGCCGCACACTTTTCAACTGTCTGCCACTTGTACGCTTCGTTCGGAACAACGTCCTGCGTACCCTTTGGTCTGTTTGTAATAATTGCCATAGTAACTCTCCTTCTTAATTTTCTGCAACAAAAAAACCCTTTGGAAATTTCCAAAGGGACGATAATACTTGAAAAGTATTTTTTACCGTGGTGCCACCCAGATTTATTCCTGCAAAGCAGAAACCTCATTACCCTTTAACGCAGGGAAACGTCCGTCCTTAATCAGACGGCGGCTCAGCAGGTGTCCTTCACGCAAATTTCTCACGGACTTTTTCAGCCAACCAGATATGGTTCAGTCCTCTCTGAAGATTGAAAAAAGCGTTACTCTCCTCGTCACAGCCTTTAAGCTTATGGATTAATAATAACCTAAAAACCTCAGTTTGTCAAGTACCCCAAAAGAAAAAAGTGCACAGAAAATCTGTGCACTTTAATTTCATTCTTATGTAACCCATCAAGCAGGATTGACAATCTGACGCCAGTCGAGGTCGCCTCTTTCGAGGGCGTGGATAAGAGCCTCGGCTGTAGCGATGTTTGTTGCTACAGGGATATTGTGAACGTCGCAAAGACGAAGCATTGTAGCCTCATTGGGCTCATGCGCCTTTGGAGTAAGCGGGTCACGGAAGAAGAGGAGCAAGTCAATTTCGTTGCAGGAAATTCTTGCACTGATCTGCTGATCGCCGCCCTGGGAGCCGCTGAGGTAACGCTGGATATTCAGACCAGTTGCCTGTGCAACCATTTTACCTGTAGTACCTGTAGCGCAGAGATTGTGTCTGGACAGAATACCGCAGTAAGCGATGCAGAACTGAACCAAAAGTTCTTTTTTGGAGTCATGTGCAATCAATGCTATGTTCATTATTATCATTCCTCTCTTTAATTTGTTATGCAGAAGCGGCCAGGCCGCCATTGAATGTCTTACTGAAGAAGCATTTTGAAGCTGAGCGGAATGTCCTCGCCCTTGATTCTCTTGGAAATAGCGTCGAACGCCTTGAACGCAAGAGAGTTTGAAGGAAGAGGAATACCCTTACCTGTAGAAATAACAACCTCGTTATCGCTTGGAATAACACCGATAAGCTGAACGCCTACTGTATCGATGATATTGTCAAGGTCAGGAATAATATCAGCCTTGAAGATATCAGG
>JAZUSM010000102.1:0-29611 GCA_045606725.1 Oscillospiraceae bacterium
GTTGTTGTGAACGGAAACATTGAGGAAGCAATAGATTACCTTGAAAAATCAGGTATAAGACACAAGGCAGTTATGCAAAATAAAATCTGAACCATGAGGTTAAGTTAATGATAAATTTTGACAATTCAGCCACTTCTTTCCCGAAGCCTGCCGCTGTAAAAAAAGCCGTATTAACTGCCATTTCACATTACGGTGGCAATCCGGGAAGAAGCGGTCACTCTCTTTCACTAAAAACTGCGGAGGCGGTTTATGCGGCACGTTCTCTTGCGGCTGATTTTTTCGGTGCGGAGGTTGACAATGTTATTTTTACACAAAATTGTACCCATGCACTGAACACAGCTATCAAAGGTGTTGCGGAAAAAGGCTGTCACATTATTATATCCAATTTAGAGCACAATTCCGTGCTTCGTCCTGTTCATGCTCTTTCACTGAACAACGGATGCAGCTACAGTATTGCAGAAATAAGTCATGATGATTTTACGACTGTTGAAAATTTCCGCAAGCTTATTACACCCAAAACAAAAATTATTGTATGCACGCTTGGCAGCAATGTTACGGGACAAATTACGCCGTACAGACAAATTTCTGACTTATGCAGAAAGCACGGCATCTGCTTTATTGCGGACGGTGCACAGACTTGTGGTGTTATTCCCACAAAGCTTTCAGACGGTGTAAATATTCTCTGCACAGCTGGTCACAAATCGCTGTATGGTCCAAGTGGAACAGGCTTGCTTGTTACAGATGGTAAATTCACGATTAAACCGCTTATGGAAGGCGGCACGGGAAGCACTTCGCTTGAAGCTGTGCAGCCTGATTTTGTTCCTGATGCACTTGAATCAGGAACAATTAATACGGCAGGAATAATCGGACTTGGTGCAGGAATTGGATTTGTAAAAAAGATTGGAATTAATAAAATTTATGAGCACGAAAATTTACTTTGCAGAAAATTCATTGCTGAAATGAAAAAGCTGAACAATTTTGTTGTATACCGTGATGAACGCTGTGGTAATTATTTGCCTGTTGTATCGTTCAATGCTAATGGTTACACAGCAAATGAAGCAGCTGAGATATTAAATAGTCATGGTTTTGCACTTCGTGGAGGTCTTCATTGTTCGGGACTTGCACACACTTCGATAGGAACTGTTCCTGATGGCACAGTACGTTTTTCACCATCTGTTTTTAATACTGCTGAAGAAGTTGAAAAGCTTGTAAAAAATATAAAAAATTACCTGACATAAACGATTTGATAAAGCTTATAATACTAAAGCAAACCACAAAACAAGGTTTACAAATTGATTTATTTAAGGAGAACACATTATGAAAAATGTAAATTCTACTCAGGGCAAGGAAACAATGGAAAGATTCAAGATGGAAGCAGCTAACGAAGTTGGTGTAAACCTCAAGAATGGTTACAATGGCGATCTTACTTCAAGAGAAGCTGGTTCTATCGGTGGTCAGATGGTTAATATGATGACGCCGGAACAACAATGGTGTTTTACCAGGAAGAATGTGCGGAAAATTGGGCATTTGCAGGAGGTTTTGTTTTTGGTGCAGAGTGGTATATGAGGAAAGTCCGCTGACATTTTTAGTCAGCGGACTTTTATGTTAAGATGATATTAGTAACCGGATGCACCTTTCTCTTATCCTCAGGCGGCAGCTTCATATACTCCCCGAACTTGAAAGACAAATACCCATCATAATCCTTTATTCCGTCAAATTCAATCCCCTCAAATTCAATCTTTGCACTGTTCTCATACCATTTACGCAGATATCCATATTGGTCATTCGGAGTCGGAAATGTGAGAATACGCACCAATTTTGTTTTCTTTGCATTGCTCAGTGTAATAAGAAAATGATATACTTCAAACACCTTTTCAGCGGGAATCCTGCTCAGAGCAGAATACACCGTTCTCATTGCAGCAGACTTGTCCGCATATTTTCCTACCTCTGACCAAAGCACCTTTCTTATACAGAAGCACCCAAAATTGTGCAGGCATCTGAGATAATAATTATCGGGAACATTATCAAGCGGAAAAACATCAATGAAAACGCCCTGAAAATACGGCATATGCTCCTGATGCTCACGGAGAAAAAGCGTGTTTTTCATACGCAGCTTTCCATATCCCCAACGATAACCCTTTGTATTTCTGTGATCCTGAAAAACAAATCGTGTCTTATCAAGTTCCGTTTTACACGCTTTGCGGAACTTTTCATATTCGGGACGAAGCAATGCAACATCAGCGTCATCATCCCAAGGGATATATCCACCGTGACGTACTGCACCAAGAAGTGTTCCTGCAATTATATTGTATTTTATACCGCATTTTTTGCATATCCTGTCCACTTCCTTCAGCAGTTCAAGCTGAATAAGCTGAAGCTGACGAAGCATTTTATCATCAAGATGTATCATCACTATTTCTTCCTTATTACTTTATTTATTTTTCAAGAACTCCTCAATAATCCCTGCAATCGCAACGGATTCATCCCTACCAAGTTTAAAATCATTAACCTTGTTACCGTTTATTGTGGAAACAAAATCGCTGACCTCGTACCTTAATCCATAATTAAGGAACACATCGGAGTACTTTTCAATATTGTTAGGGTCTTCATATCGCACTTCAAAATACGAGGTTTTCCACCAAGGCGACTCGGCAAGTATGTATCCCTTTGTACCCGAAATGATAAGCTGGCCTTCAGATTTCACTCCAAGTCCGCATGTTGCTGTTGCCATTCCGTTGGGATATCTGAAATGTGCTTTTGTAAACAAATCAATGCCCTTTTCGTCCGTGATTGAGTCGAAGCGTACCTCGTCATAATTCGTACCGAACAGCTTTACAATCGGCAGAAGTGTATAGCTGGCAAGCTCTGTAAAGCTACCACCGTACTCTGTATCGGTAAGCTCACGACTGTTAGGATTTTCAAGCTTTGTGAAGGTTGCTTCAATATTTCGCACTGTTCCGATTTTTCCACTGCACGCAATACTTATCAGCTTATTAAAACCTGGGCAGAATGCTGTTTTTATACCCTCCATAATCACGAGATTATGTGCTTCTGCATAATCGTACAGTTCTTCTGTTTCCTTTTTTGTAAGGGTAATTGGCTTTTCACAGAGAACGTGCTTCCCTGCTTCCATTGCTTTCATTGCATAATCGAAATGGAACTGGTGAGGGGTTGCTATGTACACACAATCAACGTGGTTTAGGAAATCGTCAAATGTTTCCTGTCCACCATATGAATTCAAATCCCACTTTTCAGCAAACTTATCTGCACTGGTTTTATTTGGATTGTACACGCTTGTAACTGTGATACCACTTACAAGGTGAGTTTCAGGAATAAAGCGTGAAGCAATTCTGCCCGTGCCGACGATACCCATACGCAATACCGGGTTAGAGTGGTTACGAAGTTCTGTACTGGATATATCCTTTGTACGCTCAAGGTAAACTACCTCGCAGTATTCGCTGAGATAATCGAACTTGCCGATCCAGTCTGAGCCAACGGTGAACACGTCAACGTCGTACTTCTTGATATCGCGGAATTTCTGTCCCTGAACCTCTTCAACGATAATTTCATCTGCAAAGCCCGAATTCTTCACGTTTTCAATTCTTTTCACCAACGAATCAACCACGTTAAGTTTACCTCTTGAACGGTCAAACTCCTCCGAGGTGACGCCGACTATAAGATAATCTCCAAGCTCCTTTGCTCGCTTAAGCAGTCTGCGGTGACCTTCGTGAAACAAATCGAAGGTTCCGTATGTTATTACTTTTTTCACCTTGTTACTTCACCTCTGTTTATACTTTAACAGCAATTTTCATCTGAAATCAAAATCTGCAAAATCCTCATAGCTATCGAAATACGGATAGCTTTCTCTACGCCACGCCACATTCTCTTTTATTATTTTTGCAGGATTTCCTGCGATACTGCAATTTGCTGGAAACTTTTTGTTGACAAAGGTATTTATTCCTATAATACTACCGTTGCCTATTTCACAGCCGCTGAATAAAGTTGCCCTATGCCCTATCCAAACGTGGTCACCAATTACAATACTTCTTCCTATTGAAGTTAGATTTTCTCCTGTTTCCAAATTAAATATATTATGACTGTTTCCGGCTCTTATTATAATATCTCTTGATAACATACAATCTTTTCCCATAATAATCTTACTGTTTTGTACAGATACAATGTATAAGTTGGTATATGAAGTAACATTTTCATAAATATCAATTACGGAGTTATAATCTGCAAAAATATTAACTAATCCTCTCAAGTTTACTTTATTATTAATGCGAATTTCAGACATATTTAATGCCGTAATAAGAAGATTATTAAACTTGCATTTTGAGCCTATAAATATTTTTCCACCATTTGATAATTTTACTTGTATGTTATAGTTCTCACCAACATATTCATTACCATATAAATCACCGTAACTGCAACTTCCGTCTAATTTTATTTCTCTGTAAGGATACCAATAATCAGTAAATTCGGTATAATTATTATTTTCAAGATAAGATATTACTTCGTTATAAGTTTTCAGCAAACCAACATAAACAAAATAATTATTATCCTTAATTATGTCTTTACTAAACACAGGAAAATCATTGTATGTATTCTGTTTATCTGAATTTTGGTCTATATAGCCAACAACATTTACATCATTCTGCTTGAAAAAATCAAGAATATCATTGTTTCTATCACAAGCTCCCCAAATCAGAACCTTGTTTCCTTTTTTCTTAATATTTTCAATTAAGATTTCTTCATTGTGAAGCATAAATGATAAGCCTCCCACTTTTTATTATTCACCAGCAAGAGCATCAGCAATACGTCTGCTTGCAAAGCCGTCTCCGTAAGGATTTGAAGCATGGCTCATTTCAGAATAAACTGCCTCGTTGTTAAGCAGCTCCACAAACGCATTGTAGATATTTTCTTCTTCTGTTCCAACAAGACGAAGTGTTCCTGCCGCAACACCCTCAGGACGCTCTGTTGTGTCACGCATAACAAGAACAGGCTTTCCGAGAGCTGGAGCTTCCTCCTGAATTCCTCCCGAATCTGTAAGCACCATATAGGAATGTGCAACAATATTATGGAAATCAATAACATCAAGTGGCTGGATAATTTTGATATTTTCTGCGTCAGACAAAATATCCTTAGCCGTTTCCTGAACAACCGGATTAGGGTGCGCAGGGAAAATAATTGCGATATCTGAATATTCGTCAGCAACACGTCTGATTGCACGGAGCATCTGCTTCAAAGGCTCTCCGCAGTTTTCACGGCGATGAGCTGTCAGCACAACAAGACGTCTGTTCCCTACCCAGTCAATAAGAGGATTTGAATAATCATCTCTTACTGTTGTTTTGAGCGCGTCAATTGAAGTGTTACCTGTAACCCAAATCCTATTGGGATTTTTGCCCTCGTTAAGAAGATTTGTTTTTGCAGCTTCTGTCGGAGAAAAATTATATTCTGCAAACAAGCCGATAGCCTGTCTGTTGAATTCCTCAGGGAATGGCGAATACAGATTGTGTGTACGAAGTCCTGCTTCAACGTGTCCAACAGGAATTTTCAGATAGAATGCTGCAAGACCTGCAACAAATGCGGTAGTCGTGTCACCGTGCACAAGTACAATATCAGGCTTTTCCTTCTCAAAAATCTCCTGAATGGAGCGAAGAATGTTTGCAGTTACATCAAACAAAGTCTGTGATTTTTTCATTATTGCAAGGTTATAATCAGGCTTTACGTCAAATGCCTCAAGCACCTGTTCAAGCATTTCACGGTGCTGCCCTGTAACACAAACCTTTACATTAAATTCGCTCCTGCTTTTCATTTCAAGAACAACAGGGCACATTTTTATTGCTTCGGGACGTGTTCCGAAAACAATCATAATTTTTTTCATATTGTAACAATCCTTCCCTTGTAATCTGCAAGGTATTCTTTTACTTTTGGAGAATCTGAAGCAACGTAAATGCACTCGAAGTCACGAGCATTAATATATTCCTTTATTGCGCTGTATTGAGAAGCAACAACTTGAACACCTTCATATTCCGAAAATGGAAGATAGCTTGGATTTTCGTCTGCTTTGAATACCTCAAGATTGTTTTTCTTAGCAAACTCGTGCAAGGAATTGCCAACTTCCCTATTATTATAATCGGGATAAATTTCTGTAATAATCAGATTTTTTCTGACCGAAAATGGTGCTGACATCAAAAGCTTCGGAGAAGCAGAATACATATCTGTTAAGACTACATGAGATTTTCCTCTCATTCTGAAAATAAGACTAAATGTTTCTGCACCATCACAAACACGAAGCAAAGTAAATCCATCAAGCACAAAATTCAAAAAACCAAGTTTTTTTCCCTCTTTATCATAATACTCGATTTGGCAGCGCACATTGCCGCTCTTTTCTGAGGCTTCAGTATAAAATCCTATACGATTATTTGAAGTATAATCTGAAACGTTATATTTCTTATCAGTGTATAACCATACAATTTCATCATCGTCAGCATCACGCACAATTTTTAAAGACCTTCCGTCAAAAAATTTCTCAGCTTTATCAGTTTCTGAAATTTTCAGCTCGTTGTATAATTCTTCTGTTGAAAAAGGTCCCATCTTGCGCAATTCCAACGGTTTTATTCTGTCAGTATATTCGTATATTTCCTCAATCGGCACACCGGTATAAATATCAATGTCATCTGCTTCTTCACAGCTGTCTGCGTTTTGGCAGTAATTGAACTCGTCAAGTGAAAGAATTTCCGCAGACTTATTAAATGCAAACAAATCAGCAAGTATAATTGTATCATCAAAAACTGCCTTTGCAGCCATCTGACGATTAAGGGTGATTTCTTCTGCTACTCTTGTGTAAGTCTTTTCAATGTTTACAACCTTACCATCTGAATAATATGCACACTTACCGATTACATCATCTGAAGCAAACCTTGTCGCAAGCGCAAAATCAGTAAGATAATTCTTTCCGTAGTAGTCTTTCTCAGAAAAAATTGTAACATAGTCAAACTGATAATCAGAAAGCTTTGATACATTATCTGCAAAAACCAACTGCTTGTTTGCATAAGTCTGACTATCAAACATATTACATATTTTTTCATTTTCTTCGCGGCAGACCACTAAAATCTTCGGAAGCGGATTCTTGATTGAACGACCGAGAGCTTTCTGAGTTATTCTGTCAAGTCTGTCCTCGTAAAGATGTGACGCAAGCACATGACGGAGTCCTGCAAGACGATACTTTCTGTAACCAAGCTCCGTTCCACAGAATTTGTCCAGCTGATTTTTCATATGCACCCTGTTGTTTGTTTCAATAATAAGATCACCGAAAAACAGTTCAAGTCCGCGGCTGTAATTACTTACGACAACAGTATTGCATGCAAGAAGCTCGAAAACACGTCTCGCAAACATATATCCTGACTGCACCATAGATGTCATATTAATTCCGTACTTATATCCCTTGTATGCACGGGTAATTTCACTGTATGGTAATCCACCTAATATGTGACCTTGTAATTCCGGAGGAAAATAGTAATTTTCCGCTATCGGACTTGCAACCGATGTGGTTTGAGTATTAGTATCCGATTCACCTTTTTTAAAGTTTCTATCATAGATATCCAAACCGTGTTCTTTAAATAGTGGAGCAAGATCAAGAAAAACCTGTGAACGTTCTTTATACTTAACATAAAATGAACCTGCAAAACAAAACTTATCCTCACGTTCATATTCCTCAACAGGATTATGTTGTTCAGGTTGTGCAGCAAAAGGAAGATAATATACTCTATCATGTCCGACATGGGTCTTATATAATTCTACACAATCAGCATCTGTTGTAAAAACATAATCAGCAAGTGCAGCAACACGACAAAACACTCCGAAATGTACCGGATCCTCCTTTGACCAGAAGATAACCGGAATATTTTTAGCCCGACAATACTCTACCAGCGACGTAATATCCTCCATATTATCGTGCAGCTTAAAACGCCAAAGATTATCTTTTCCTCTCCATACGGATTCAATAAATAAAAGGTCAGGATTAAATCCATCAATTTCTTCCCTGAAATTATTTGGTGTAATCTGTATGAGTTCACATTCCGGCGAATAACAGTGATAAGTGAATTCATCCATTATAACTGCCATTTTTAATTTGATTTTTTTGTTCATTTGATACTCCTTATCATGTTCCGCTGTAATACAAGGGCTGTGCACAAATACAGTAATCCTTTAATTCGTGATCCTTATGTTTAATGTACATATTTACCCAGTACATACCGTCAGATTTTAAATTCCATTCATAGCAAGGTGATTTTTGATAAACCGTTCTGTCTATCCGTTCCCCTCTTATCAATAAATCAAACGCAAATTCGTATTCATCAATCGGAAAATCACATGTAATTTCAATCGAAAGCTTTGAACCATCAAGTGTTAAGACAAAATTAATATTTTCTGCTTTATCAGAAGACGCTTTTCGTTGAACAGTCTTAGAAATAGGATTCAAATTCAATTTTTTTCTATGTGCAAAACCCGCCCAAAATTTTGTTAAATATTTCCACGAAAGTTTCACAGCATTTAACTCATTTAAGTCATAATTCAACTGCTTATCAAATGATTCACATGCTGAGTTTAGATGCGTCATGTAATCTTTCGGCAACTCTTTCTCATTATCATGTATAATTTGTTTTGTATTCTGATATTCACCAGCAATTTTTTTCATAGTGTTCTCGGAGGTTACATATCCAGGATAATTTATCGGAACTATTTCACTAAAACCAAAATAACCAAATAGTGCCTGATAATATTCATATTGGCGATAATAAATATTCCATATTTCCTTACCAGTTAACTTCTGCCAATTAAGCGGCGAAATAATACTTAATCCAACATGTCCAGAATGTCCTTCACGAGCAACAAAACGCAAATCATTACCATTTGGAATGGCAAAATACAATGTGCAATTTTCATTTGCAACAACTGACAGATTTTTCAATAATTGTACTGTATCATAAACATGTTCAAACACATCATTTACTATAATAAGATCAAAATAATTATGAGGTATTTTTTCAAGGAACTCCGTTGAAGTTGCATCGACTAAAACAAATTCACAGCTGCCTGTATGATACACCTCATTTTGTGTATTCAAACGTGCAAAATCATATAATGGCGAAGAAATCTCAACACCATAACATTTAGCACCTTTTTTTGCTGCCTCAATTGAAAATCCTCCATATGCACATCCTACATCAAGAATTTTCAACCCATCCATACAGAAACCATAAGCTTCAAACTCACCAATGGCATTCAATCCGCGTTGATTTGTGGAAGATGCAAATTTATAATGCTGCAGATCCATACCTGTTAAATCCTCTGCACCATTACAATTATACTTTTTGTTCAAAGCATCTATAAAATCGCAATACATTCATAATCATCCTTTTATTTTATACATCTGTACCATTTGCACGAAGTGTCCGTAACCTCATCATATTTTTCAAAACAACGAACATCTGAAAAATACTTATTTAACAATTCAATAAAATCCACCTCACCATAATGTCTGAATGTACCTATTTTGTATTTTTCGTATTTTTCCTGACCATACCATGAAGTTGGGTTAGTATCATAATAATTATGCAATGTACCGCTGTCAAGCACCCATAATAATGCCATACCACCGCTGCAAAGTACTCTTTTTATTTCACTAAGTGCCATTTTATCATCGTATACATGATTTAATACGCAATTTGCAAAAACAACATCATATGATTCTGATTCAACTTCAGGCATATTGCAAATATCTGCAACTATATTTGTCCTGCATTCCGGTCGAATATCAATAGTTGTTACATTTGCATTATATTTTCTAAAAAGCTTTCTTTCCGGAATTGAAGGAGAAATATGAAGAATTTTAGCAGAACTAAAATTAATATTGACATCTTCACTAAATAATTTGGGGATTGTTCGTGTTCGTTCTACTGAACCACACTCTGAACATCTTCTCATTTTATCTGAATTAAATGCTTCAAAATTGTGTCCGTCGCAAATTGGACAAGTGTATGATGTTTTTACCATATCAGATGATACAATATCCTTCTGAACATCAACCCAATCCTCAAACTCCTTGAATCCTAATTTTATCAAAGAATCACGTATATCTGTATGCTGAGCATTGGCAAGAACAAATACGAAATCTTTATCAGGCGATAACTTTACATCATCAAATTTGTATACTGGTTTGCCACGCCATACAGGTTTCTTATCAGCATCTTGAGAAATGTAATACGATATTTGAAATTCATTATGAAAATTAACATTTCTGAATGCATAGCCTTCAACAGCACTTTTACCCCATATTACTAAATTTCTGTCACCAATTTTATCATGAATCAAATCACTTATATTAATCAATCTTTCTATGTAATCCGAATTGGAACGAGTAAAAACAGTATTAAAATCAACCTTTTTAAGTGTTTCTGTATCAGTTGAATTTATTGCTTCTGTAAAACTAATAAATTCAACACATTCCTTCATTTTGTCAATAAAGTAATCAAAGAATTCAACCATTAAATCATTAGGTGAGTCAATATAGCCTGATGTATCAAATCGTTCATTCTTATACATAAATGACCAGCTGTGCATTAACATAGAAGCAACAGCATCATTACCATAGTAATCAAAATAATCACTAAAAATGTTTTCATATTCACTTATTATACCATCAAAATCATTTTTACTTTGCGGAACAAAAGAACAATAATTAAAATTTAACGGCTTTTTATTACGCAGAATTCCAACAGGAAATTCAAGCAATCCATTTTCATACTCAAATTGCTTATTCTCAGGTAATGTTTCAGGACGAACAAAATTATAACTCAAATCCGCTGCATACCCTTTTTCATTAAGCGCCTTGAGCATAGCCAATCCAAAACGATACTCACCACCACGAAACGCCAACGGTATTTTGCCTGTACACTCAATATATTTATCTGTCAGATAACCAACAATTTTTTTTGAAATGTCATCATTTTTATACCATGAATAATAATTATCACGGACATTTACAAAAGCCGGTTTACCGACCTTTGTGGCAAGCAAATCATAATGGCAATGAACTTGCATATCATGTCCTCTGGACATAATATACCTGCCAACCTCAAGAATATCATCACCATATAATTCACATTCTGCAAAGTCAACAAAGAATGTCATCTTGATATTGTGCTTATCAGCAATATCCATCATTTTTCCAATACCATATTCCTTGCCGTCCTTGCGACCGTATATCAATGTATTTACATGATCTGATTCCGCTCTCATTGGTAAAGCTTCTACATCTACCGTCAGCATAACCTTTGGCTTGCTCATTATTTATTCCTCCCGGAAAGTGATTTTTACATTTTTTTTATTTCTGACAAACATACCATATACATGAACTATCAGTTATTTCATCATATTTTTCAAAACATCTGACAGTTGAAAAGTGTCTGTTAAGTTGAATTGTAAAATCGACCTCACCATATCGTCTGAATATACCTACTTTATATTTTTCAAAATTTTCTTTACCATACCATCCTGTCGGATCTTACGGTATGGTGGTTTTCAGAGTTCCGCTTCCCATAACATATAAAAGCGCTGTTCCTCCGTTACGAAGCACTCTGTTGATTTCAGAAAGAGCCTTTTCGTCATCATAAACATGATTCAATACACAATTGGCAAAAACGACATCATATGTTTCCGATGAAATTTCAGGCATATTGCATATATCAGCAACAATATCGGTATTGCATTCCGGGCGAATGTCAACAGTGTCAGACTGCGCCCCAAGCTTTCTGAATATTTCACGTTCTGCTTTTCCGGGTGAAACATGAAGCAATCTGGAATTTGTAAAATCCAAATTAAAATTTTCGTTAATAAGTTTTGCCGCTGTTCGTGTTCGCTCTATAGAAGCACATTCTGAACACCTACGCAGTTCATTTGAATTATGTGTTTCAAAAATATTTCCACCGCAAATCGGACAGGTCATATCTATTTCAGCTTTGATTCCATTTTCCGTTATTGTTGGAAGCTTCTTTTGAATATCATAAAAATCCTCATACTCCTTAAAACCAAGTTCACGAAGCGTTTCCCTTATTTCTGAATAAGTTGATTGTGCAAGAACGAATACATAATCTTTTTTTGGATCAAGAGTTATATCTGAAAACTTATATACAGACTTACCTCTCCAAACAGGTTTTTTGTCTGCATCATTTGAAATATAATAAGCAATATCCAAGGTTTCGTTAAGATTTTTGTTGTAAAAAGTTGTAGATTCCAGCCAACCTCTGCCCCAGATTATAATATTCCTGTCATTAGCCTTTTTAATAATATAATCACTTATCTTAGATAAATTATATTCGGAAATATACGGATTTCTATGAAAAACTGCTTTGAAATCAACAGTTTTCAATTGTTCAGGTTCTATTTGCTCCAAAGCCTGAGATACACTTATAAAATCAATAGTCTCCTTCATTTCTCCAATAAAATAATCAAAAAAATCAACCATAATATCATTTGGTGTATCAATATATCCTGACGAAGCAAATCTTTCACTATTATGCATAAAGGACCAGCTATGCATTATAAATGATAATACAGTATCCTGACCGAAATAATCATAATAATCACATAATAATTCTTTATACTCATTGACAATACTATGATACTCATCTTTTGACTTAGGCGTAAGTGAAGTATAATTTAAATTCAATGGTTTTTTATCAGGTGAAATTCCAACAGGAAATTCAATCAAATTATTTTCATACTTAAACTGTTTGTTAACTGAAAGTATCTGCGGTCTTACACAATTATAGGTTAGATCAGCAAGATATCCCTTATTCTTTAACACCTCCAAAATGCTTATTCCGAAGCGGTATTCACCGCCTCTGTACGCTAATGGCATTCTTCCTGTACATCTCACATATTTATCTGTAACATAATCTATCATTACCTGCGAATCTTCATTATTATTGTACCAATTATAATAATTATTTTGATGTGACTGCCAGGGATCTTTTTTCACGATTTTTTCAAGAATATCATAATGACAATGCACCTGAAGATCATGCCCTCTTGCATCTATGTATCTTCCCACCTCAAGAATATCATCACCATATAATTCACATTCTGCAAAGTCTAAAAAGAAAGTCATCTTGATGTTATGCTTGTCCGCAATATCCATCATTTTTCCGATACCGTATTCTTTACCATCCTTGCGACCGTATATCAATGTATTTACATGGTCTGATTCTGCTCTCATAGTTAATGCTTCTACATCTACTGTCAGCATAACCTTAGGTTTGTTCATTTTTTATTCCTCCCGGAAAGTAATTTTTGCTGTTATTTCTCCTTCTGTTGAGTTTTCAATATATGTATCCAACAGCATTGTTGTTTCATACTCATAATAATTAGGTGCTGCTATCCCAAATTGAACTTCTGTAAGCACCTTTTCCGACGACGGAATTATTTCAAATTTAAAGCTGCAATTTCCAACATGAGATTCAAGCACACGCTTTGATGCTGTGAATTTGCTGTGTTCAATCAGTTCTTTTGAAATAACAAATCTTTGACGCATAGTAGTTGGATTATCACTCTTCCAACTGTCATTAATGCAAATCTCATTTTTTGAAATTTGTATTTCACGACAAACTTTAACATCAAGAAGCTGATATTCACCTTTTACATAAGAATTACTTTCATTATGCTCATATTCAGTAATTACAGAATAGCTTACCTTTTCACAAAACTCCTTTAGAAACATTCCATCCGTAAATAATGGAAATATTCCCGAATGGCCTGCAGATGAACGTACAAAACGATTAATTGGTGAATATCTGTCATAATTGAAATGACCACTATCAATTATAAAATCAATATTTTTGTATCGAGCAGTTATACTTGAAACATCTGTATGTGCATGTGATTGAAAAGCTGTTTTATTCTTGAATGTCATATATAATTGCTCATGCTTTAAAACAGCAACACCCAGATTCGGAAACAATTTTGAAATATCATTTCCTTCACCATAAAAAACTATACCATCTCCTATTACAGGAAATGAACCATCGTTATGTGCAAATATATTTAATGTCTCACATATTTTACTGTATTTTTCATTTATTAATTCTACACCAGTGATATTATAATAATTACAAAAATCAATGATTCTTTTGTAAAAAATATTATTATGATTAAAATATGACAAGCTATGTTCATTATTTGTATAGTCATCATAATATGCAACAGAAAATAGTTTATTTGTTCGTTCAAGAGCATGCTTTTTCCATTGAGTTGAATTTGGGTGTTCACACATCAAGACGCTTAAATGCAATATTGAAAAATCTAAAAGCAAACCATGATTATTATCAAAAAAATAATTTTCATCATTCATTAACCAATCAGCATATTTAAAAAACAAGTTAATCCAAAAATCAGGATGCGGAATGCTGCCAAGAATATCAATTGCCTTTATAACGAGCAGAATTTGCCCCATAACAGGCAAATCATCATACACAGGATCTTTTTTTATCACATAATCACAAAATTGATTTATGTATTTTTCAAATACCTGACAATATTTTTCTTCTTTCGTTTTTTTATGCAGACAATACACATGAAAGATATCCCATTTCAAAAAGATATTCTTTTTCACTTACTTTATCAGTGCTTGTCATTTCTCTATAGAATACGTTCTCGCAATCACTGACATCAATTATACATTTATCCCACAAAACAAAAATACCCTTTGTACACTTATAAGCAATTTCTATGTAATCATCTCTGATTGCTCTGTCATAGTAAAAATTCATTTTGTTTATTTTGAAACCTGAGTCTATCATTTTATACTCCCGAACTTAAAGCCTGTAAGCCTCACCATCAACACACTTACGTGTATCAAGAACTATCTTATCCTTAATAACATCAAACCGCTCAATAATTTCGCTGTGTCCAACCATAATGACAACAATATCAACGCTGTCAGCAAATTCTTCCAAAGAGAATACCTGCCTGTCCACAATCTGTTCCTTTATGTATGGGTCATAGCAAAGCAGTGGTGCTGCGAGGTGCTTTTTCATTGATTCGAGAAGCTGAAGAGTTGGACTTTCTCTTACATCGTCCACATTTTCCTTATATGTCAGACCGTACAGACCAACTCTTGAAAGGTCAGTGATATTGTTTTCCTGCATAATATCGTGAATTCGTTCAAGCACAAATTCAGGCATTGAATCATTTATTTTTCTTGCTGCAAGAATAATATTTGCAAGCCCGGGATAATCACCTACAAGGAACCATGGGTCAACAGAAATACAGTGTCCGCCTACACCTGGACCTGGTGTAAGAATATTTACACGAGGGTGCTTATTTGCAATTCTGATAATTTCGTACACGTCCATATTATCAGAACGGCAGATTTTTGCAAGTTCATTTGCAAAGGCAATATTTATATCACGGAAAGTATTTTCCACAACCTTAGACATTTCTGCTGAACGAATATCGGTAAGAATTATCTCACCCTTACAGAATGTTCCGTAAATTTTTTTCAGCAACTCACCTGTTTCAGCGTCATCTGAGCCGATTGTTCTGGAGTTATGCTCCAGTTCGTAAATCATTGCACCTGGAATAATTCTTTCTGGAGCGTGAGCAATCTTAACTTTTTTATCACTCTGCTCAGCAAGCGGACGAATATGTCTGTCAATACTGCCGGGAGAAACAGTGCTCTCAATTACAATCGTGCAATCATTCGGACATACTTCAAGTATACTTCTGAACGCAGAAGCTATGTAGCACATATCAACTTTTTTGCTTGCCTTATCATATGGAGTCGGCACGGCAATGATATATACATCAGCCGATGGATATTCAGTTGTAAAAGTTATTCCGCTGCTTACAGCACGATTAAACAAATCTTCCAAACCGTCTTCACTGAATGTAAGCTCACTGCGGTTGAGCGAGTCAACAACAGCATTACTCTTGTCTGTTCCGATAACTTCATTTCCGCTTGCCGCAAGCATTAACGCTGTTGGCAATCCTATGTAGCCTAAGCCTATTACACTAATCATTTTTGAGAGCTCCTTAAGACAAATTATTATACAAATTTACTTTTATCAATCCTTTTTAGTTAAAACAAAGTATTGTTTTGTAGGATTATCTGAACAAAATCTGCAAAAATCAGGACATTTTCCTTTGAATGCCTGTTCTCTTGCTTCATTTAATTCTGTATTGTTATAAAACACATCAACAGGATCATCATCAAATACATTACCTATAAATGGTGTAGATGAATTTGTACATGAACATTTACGTATTTCACCTTTGCAATCTATAGCAAGTGAATGAAACATAAAATCACATAATGAACTTTTATAATTACATTTCACTATTGAATTTTCATATTTTTTCCCTGCTAACGACATCTTAATATTTGGTGTTTTATTAAAAATCGGTCTTGATATTGAATTAAGATTTGAAAAATCTTTTAAAATATATTCAGGTACTTTGTTTGAAAATGTAATATCATAATCATGTGTTTTAAGTTCTTCTTCATCAATAAGAAAAGCATTTACAATATTAATATCTTCTTCACTGAGGTATTTAAGTGCATTATAAATATTATTTTTTACAGTTTTATAGTCCGAATTCAATCTAAAGCTATTATTTTCCTCAGGAGTGCTTCCGTCTATAGAAACGTCAATACATAAATTTATATTATGTTTTTTTAACTTAGCCAATTTTTGAGCATTTTCTTCTGTTAACAGCATTCCATTTGTATAAATAATCACATTTTTGATTGGCATTTCTGTCAGAATATAGTCTGTAAATTCATACCAATTTTTATTTAAAAACATTTCTCCAAGTCCACATAAATTCAGAATTTCAATAGATGTATTTTTTTTGCACTTATCTACGATAATTTTCAAGGTATCGAAATTAAGCAATCCTTTATTACACGTATATGATGCATATTCTCCATGAACAGAACAATATGTACATTTTAGATTGCATAAACTAGAATATTCAAGATGTAATACACTTAATTTGGGTTTTGCATTTATATCAACTGGTTTTCTATTCTTTTCCCAACATTCTTTTAATGAATCTATATCCAATATATCTCCAGCGAATACAAAATCTTTATTATTTGCAAGTCCCATTGTCATAAGCTGGGCGGCCATTTTATTATAATAATAGATCGCTGAAGTTATTACAATATATGTCCCTTTTTCTTCTTCTAAAATTTTTTCTACTGGATATATTGTATATTTGTCCATAAACTTTGTGTTGTGCTTATTCACATCATTATCAATACAATAAACAATCTGCTCACCATATTTTTTTACGATTTGCTCTGCATAATTCTTTTCAGATGCACCAAACATAATTATTTTTTTTTCTATCATAACTTAGCTCCAAAATTATAAATGAATTAAATTCTGTTTTTAATATCGAAATCTATTACTGATAGATGGATATTATTTTTTATTGCATAAAACAATATACTGTTGCATAGGACTAGTGGTACACAAGTAACATGACTTAGGTGTTTCCCCATTTTTAACCATATTTCTTATACTATTTAATTCAGTATTATTGTAAAACACATCAACAGGATCATTGTCAAATATATTTCCCAAAAAACTAATTCCTGATGCTAAACATTGACATAATAAAATATGGCCCTTATTATTTATTGCTAAAGTATCAAAAATAATATTACAAACAGGACTTTTATATTTGGTATATACTTTTGAATTACTATATTCTTTATCTAATAAAATCATTTTATCATTCGGTCTTTTATTATAAACAGGTCTAGAAAATGAATAAATATTTGAAAAATCTTTTAAAATAAACTCAGGAACATTTATTGAAAATGAAACATCATAATCACGTCTTTTTAATTCATCTTCCCCAATAATAAAAGCATTTGCAATATTAATATCTTCTTCACTGAGGTATTTAAGTGCGTTATAAATATTATTTTTTATAGTTTTATAATCCGAATTCAATCTAAAACCATTATTCTCTTCAGGAGTACTTCCGTCTATTGAAACCTCTAGGCATAATTTTATATTATGCCTTTTAAGTTGTGCTAATTTTTGGGCATTTTCTTCTGTTAGCAGCATTCCATTCGTATAAATAATCACTTTTTTGATTGACATTTCTGTCAAAATATAATCCGTAAACTCATACCAATATTTATTAATAAAAATTTCGCCATGTCCACACAAATCCAATGTTTCAATTGTTGATACATTTTTGAATTTTTCAACAGTTGTTTTTAATGTATCAAATGTCATTAAACCTGTATGATCTTTATATATTCCATGTACTCCATGAAATGGACAATATATGCACTTCAAATTACAAGCACCGGAATATTCAAGATGCAATACTCGAAGTTCTGGTTTTATATTTATATCTGTTCTCCTTCTATTCTTTTCCCAACATTCCTTCAATGAATCTATATCCAATATATCTCCTGCAAAAACAAAATCTTTGTTTTTTTCAAGTCCCATTGTCATAAGCTGGGCGGCCATTTTATTATAATAATAGATCGCTGAAGTTATTACAATGTATGTTCCTTTTTCTTCTTCTAAAATTTTTTCTATTGGGTATATTGTATATTTGTCCATAAACTTTGTGTTGTGCTTATTCACATCATTATCAATACAGTAAACAATTTGCTCACCATATTTTTTTACGATTTGCTCTGCATAATTCTTTTCAGATGCACCAAATATAATTATTTTTTTATTAATCATAATAATACATTCTCCTAAATTAAATAGTTTATAATTAATCTTTAAATTCTTTTAGCATAAACCAAATGAAAAACATTTTTCCCTCTTTCGTCTGCTGGCAATTCGATATAATCAAATACGTTTAACATTGTATATCTACTTTTTATTGCATCTAAACTATCAAATGTTCTCAAATGATTAAAGCTTTTGAAATTGGGAACAGAAAAGATTATATTACTTCCTATCGGCAACATTTCAAGTAATTCTCTGTCCTTATTGATATGCTCTAACATTTCAAAACAGCAAAAAAATGTTTTTTCGTTGTAATTATATGATTTTAAAAATGAAAAAGCGTCTGCACAAATAAATTTATCATTATTTTTAGGATTAGTTTCTTTGGCAATTTCTATAGCATTGCTACTAAAATCAAATCCTACATAATCGGTAAAATCATTATCAAATAACATATTTGCAAACTGTCCACTTCCGCAGGCTATTTCGCAAACACCATATTTTTCCACCCCAGTTTTCGTTTTAAGCCAATCAACAGCTTTTTTAAACATATTTACTATATACGGACTTAAATTACTATAATGCACCTCATATTCTTTACACTCTGAATATCGTTTATTTGAATATTCACAAATACAAATCTCATTATTTTCAACTTTGTATAGTAATACCGAATCTGAATTTCTACCATCAAAAATATAGATATTTTTAACGTTTATTTGATTTTCATTAACAAAATTGATTATATCTGCAGGATAAGTTACGGCAAGAACAATGGTTGAAATAATCATATTATCTAATGAATTTGGTGATATAACATTTTTCTCGCAAAATACATTGAAATCGTCCCCAGCACGCTTATCAATAAATCCTTCAATTTCAAATTTATCCATACAATATTCAAGGGCAAGCTGACCGTACTTTGCAGCTCCCCATATATATGCTTTTTCCATTCTGCACCTCATTTTAAAATAAGACCTCAAATATTTATTGCACCCTGTAAATATTGCTTTGAAAATTCAATGAACTCATCAAGTGCGCTCAAGTTTTCGTAATCAATTTTCTTCTCCAAATTGATCTCGCTTGAATGTCCTATCCTTCTATCCTCAAGTCCCAGCTTACGAAGCAATGACTCTACACGCTCTGCGCCGTGTTTCATAATAGTATTAAACTGCTTTTTGAAAATTATAGAAAAAGCAACTGCGTGGAATGAAGCAGCAAGAACATATGATGTATTTTTTATCAGTGACAGGAATTCAGATGGTCCCATATCGCTTCTTAGCAAATTACCCTTGCTGTCATACAAACAACCATCTCCTTTGAGAACAACAGTCTGCAAACCTGTTTTTTGACAAACTGTTTCAGCAACTTCAAACAGCTTCGCTCCAAGCTGACGGTTATATATTACCGCATAATCATCAGCAATCAGACGTTCTGTCATAATTTCTGCATAATCATTTTCTGTTAAAAGAAATGTTGGGTCACAGGTATGCACTACTTCATGATCAGTCAGATTTCTGAGATACTCTGCAAGTACGTCTTCACGAACGGAAATATGACTGAAATTATTCAGATTGTTTCGGAACAGCTCATCACTTTCTTCAGAAAAATTCTGCATTGTTCCGCTTGCTGAATAAGTAATTTTGCGCTTTGATTTAAGCTTGTCCGAGCCCCAGTAAGCATCATCATAACCGTAATCCCTGTAGCGTTCCCAGATTGTATCTGCACCATAAATTATTAAGTCAAACTCTTCATCAGCACTGTAAAACGGACGAAGATACTTGTCAACAAAATCATCATACGGTGCATTTCTATTTGGATACATTGCAATATGGTGCTCAGGAAAATAATCAATCGCCTGAGCAGCTATTCCGTTTTTTCTGAGATAGGTCAAAAGTGAATATGTAACCATTAATGCACCATAATTCTGCGACCTATGAAAATTTATTGTACCTACCTTCATTGTGATGTTCCTTTCACATATTCGTGTATCTTATTTCCACATATGTCCCTTGAATCTTTGATATCATAATTACCGTCTTTTATAACTTCAAGCAAACATCCCAAGTTGAGAAATGACATTTCTCTCGCAAAGCGATTTATTTTTTCATTTATTTTAATTATATTATTCGAATTTAATAGTGGGAGTTGATTATTATCAAAGTTATACATTACATCCGTTACTTTTAAACTTTCTGTATCTAAAAGACAAATATTATCCGTATTCACTCCAAAAACCAATAATTTTCCATCTATTTCACAACACCACTTTGGTAAAAACCGAAGTGAAACTTCTTCCTTTTGTTGTGTTTTTTTATCAATTACAGTAACACATTTCTTGTATGCAGAAAAAGAATATATACATCCTCTTGATTCATGAAAGAAAGTAATGTCATTCATATTGATATTAGTTTTAACAAACTTTTTGTTTTCAACATCAAAACACATAACCTCTCCTTGAGTTGTGCGGAATAAAAGTGATGTTGTTCCCCAAATACCAGCTTTTACATCAAGCATTCCCTCTATTGGCACTTTTTTACAAGACATATCTAATGGATTTAAACATAAAATGCTGTTGTTCGAAGGTGAAACAGAGTATATCTTTTTATCATACAAACAGCATGAAAATGTGTAATAAACACTATTGGAATTATCAGAAATATCAATATAACTTACTGCATCAGTTTGAGAATCAATCCTTACAATCGTATTTACTTTTAATCCATAAATACATACATATTTATCATATGTTATGATAAAGCTAAATTTCTCACAAACATCTTTTATATCATCTCTTAATGGTATTGAATAAAATGAAGATTTTTCTTTATCATATATCGCAATACTTTTGGCATTACATGGAGCAAAATATATTTTTCCATTGCACTCATTAATTCCCATATATAACCTATATCCTTCTGCATCTTCATCAGGAAACTGCCCCACAAACTCAACTTTATATGTATTGGCATCCATTTTAAACAATCCGTTAAAGTTACGAGCTGTGAACCAAACATAATGCCCATCATAATGCATATAATAAGTTACAATACCTTTATGGTAATCTGTAACTTCAGCACATTGAGTCAATAACGGCTTACCTGTTGCCTGATAGAGCTGCACAAGGCTGCTATAATCTCCATAATATGCGTCGCTTACTGAAAATGCCATATCATAGCTGGGAGTATCATCATATACCCCCCAACCACCTGCAATATAATCATCAACAGTTTTATTATATCTAACACTCAAATCTGAACGCATAGAATCCATTGTTGCTCTCATCAAAGGGTGAGGACGCCAAAGCAATACAAATTCGTCTTTGATTTCATAGAAATAATTAATTACACTTTCTATTTTTTTTAGCACTTGTTCAGTGTCTTTCAGTAACGCACCTAAACTCGTGTTATAAAAGACAACCTTCTTTTTTGTTCCGTCAGCATTATTAATCAATTTGCTCCAGGACTCAGGAATATTAGCCAGCTTATCTTCCAATTGAAGAACCTTATCATACTTTGGTGAGCCAATAGCTACAATTCTGTTTTCCCAGAACCCTCTGCTTATATTGAAACGTGTCATAATCGTATTAATTATTGCATTTCGAAATTTTTCAGACTGCAAAATAACCTTATCGGCATTACATATCCCGGAAGTGATATATCTCTGGCAAAAATCTGTTGAATTGATATTATCATTCTCATCATACACACAATACGGTATATATGCTAAGCATTCCGTATACTTTTTCAGTTCACTCGAATAGAATCTGGGATCAACACTTGTAACATAATTATTACCATCATATGGATTGTGAATATAAATCACATCAGGACGACGCTGTTCCAGATTATATGCTTCATAGTGCACTACAGGAACATAATCGGGATAGTCTCCACCTTCATAATGGAACTCACCAAATGAGTGGTCGGGCTTACGGTCGTAGTATGGGATAGGCACAACATATGCATCACAATCGGGGTCTTCATCTGCTGCCTTCCACACGCTTTCGAGTGAGTCCCACATACTTGCCTTATATGGCATAAATACAATTTCAAGCTTAACTTTTATATCATTTTTTGCACTGTTTTCAGCCTTGATGATCTTCTTGTCAAGCTGCTTCTGCACCTTATGACCATTAGTTTCCCCAGATAAGTTTGTTGCTGCGTTATAAAGTGCCTCGCAATATTCTTCCAGAAAAGATACTGTTACAAAGCCTTCTCCCTCGGATTCTTCAATGAGATTGCCAATCTGAATTGCTGTATCCTGACAATCTGAGAGGAGGTTCTGTGCGTTTTCGTATTCTTTTTTATCAACGAACCCCTTCACGATTTCGTGGGCTTCGTATATTGTTTTGAAAATTTCAAGAAGATTATTTTTTACAGCTTTACGCATAGTTGCCTCCATTAAACAAGTGCACTATTTTAGAATCATTTTACAGATGTGTTTTTGTACAATATAACTATATTATACACAAAATGACACACTCTGTCAATAATATATATTGGCATGAACCTCATTAAACTTTAGAAAATATTAATAAATTTACAAAACAAAATGTGCAGCTACTAATATTTTAAATTAATAAAGAACAGATATTATTTTTAACTACATAAATAGTGTTCAGTTTTTCTTCAAAAACCGAACGCTATAAAATACCACAAATCAAACCTATGCATATCTTCCTTAATGAACAACTTATGACAATGATTTAATAATATTGACAGCTTCAAAATCATTCTGTGCGGGATACTTCATTTCAAATACAATGGGTCTATCGGATTTGTTAAGAAAAATGTTGATTTGAGAATTGAATTCTTCTTTTGATTCTGCTGTCAAATATATAAATCCTAACGATTCAGCATATGCTTTAATTACACTAATATCTTTTGATTTGTCCATATAATGGCCTGTAGCCCCAACATATCCATTAATCATTTTATTATCAGGTAAACCACTATTATGAATAAGTGAATTTCCTCCGTTATTGTTACACACACATATTCTGACATTGTTACCTATATGACGATTTCCAAGTGAATTCATATCATAAAAAAATGAAAGATCTCCAAAAAAGCCAAAGAACAACTTATTAGGATTAACAAACGATGCACCTAACATTGATGAAATCGTTCCATCAATTCCATATCCGCCTACTGTTGAATAACAATCAATAGTATTTTTGAGTTCAAAATATCTCCAGTTTCTTAATGTTGAATAGATACCGAAATAGCAAATACTATTATCTGGAATTAATGGTGATAATTTTTGTGCAATCCATATATTAGAGAACGGAAGATCTTTCACCTGCTCAATCATTCTATTATATTCATTCTTCATTTCATAATACAATGACATATCCGACTTTGTATGCACAGGACATTTATCATCAGACGTATAAAACTTAATAAAATCATATATGTCCATATCAAACATAAATTCTTGATTTAAGAAAGAATCTTCTAATTTTCCATCAAGAGCTATACGCCAGCTTTTTTTACAATTAATATCTAAATTCGAATTGATACAACCTGTATAAATCAATAAATCAAATTCAAAATCCTTTCTGTCACAAAAAGGTCTTATGTCAATAAAATACTTACCCTTATAATTACTCAGGTGATCACCTATTACAACAGAATTATATTGTTCACAGAACTTATTGACAAGATTTATTGTTTCAGCTGTAAGCCTTACACTCGGCTTTATATACAAAGCTGTTTTACCTTCAATTTTAGGGAACTTAGTTTCTTCATTTAATCTAACAACATTGATTTTGTTACACTTAGGCAATGTCTTAACAGAAAAATCTTTCTTGAAGTGTGTTATCAAATTAATATGAACAGGTCCTCCACCATGCATTTGGGTTGCCAACAAAGCCTTATTGATTTTTAACTCACAATATTTTTTTTCTTCAAGCGTATGAATTTCAGTTAATTCAACGCTTTCTTTGACAATATCGGCAGGCAAATGCTGTCTGTCGGTTACCTGTTCAATTCCGTTACCTATCATATATGAATCTCTGCTTGAAGTAACTGCAATTACAGGCAGATGACTATAATATGCTTCCGTCAATGCCGACATATAATTTCTTGAAGCAGTAGCACCTGTACACGAAATAACAACCGGTTCACCGGTAGTCTGAGCCATACCACATGCCATATAGGCTGCTGAACGTTCATCTATACATGACCATAATTTAAAGAAATTATCAGACTGTACACTTTGAACGAAATTTTTATTACACACCCCAGGACTGACAATTATATTCTTAATACCATATTCTTTTAATAAAGACACCAACAATTGAGTATGCTTCTCTATTGTATATGCTCCATCAGTAACAATATAACTCTCATCATCTGAAAAGCTAATCATATCATCACTGTACACATCAAAATTATATCCGATTCTACGAATAGTTCTATATATATCACTCTCCACTCCTAATGGTATAATTACAACTGCGGTGTTAGCATTGTTAATATCTTCATTTTTCAAAATCTGAGGGGTGGATACATTTATTTTAAAAAGATTTTTTCCTTGTTTGTTTTCATCTGAATCAACAATTAAATCTTCATTAGTAATATATGAGGAATACTTTTCAATCGCTTTTTCTATTGCGCCAAAAAATACAATTCTATCATATTTTTCCCTTAAAATATTTATTGTTATCACGATTAAGCTCCTCCACTAATTATTACATTTTTTTATGTTATTACATTCCAAAATTGTTCTGCACCATCAATCCAATTCCAATAGTAATCATATGAAAAATATCCGTTTTCTTTAAGCATTACAGCAATTTCTTCAACTGCTTTTTCATTTTCAATCATTATAATTATTAATGCTTCTTTTGGTACATCTTTAATATCAATACATCTTATTCCGAATATTTCTTTACCCTGCTTGTTTTTATCCATATCTATAACAGCAACAACATCAAACTGTTTTTGAATTTGCGAGTGATATTTTTCAAACATCTTTCCTGCACCATATAAATATACCCCATCATTCTGTTTATATTTAATATGACATTCTTTAACCTTTTTACCAAGCATTAACTCTTTAATATATGTCTTATATATTCTATGAAAATATCTCACTTTTTCATTGTCTTTTTCATCCAGAAACAATGCCGCACATTTTAAATGATCTCTGATTTTAATTCCTTGAGGACATCTTACTTCACATTTTCCGCATCCTATGCAATTTGATGCTCTAAATTCTTCATTGGTAATACCGTTATAATATATTTTTGCTATCCATAATCTTGATAAACCTTCACCTGCACTTTTTAAGCTTTCATTTGCTATTTCCAATATATTAGGTATATCAATATTCTTAACACATTCTTGTTTACAGTATCCGCATTTAGTACATGAGATAATATTTTCATTTGATAATTGCTGTATGATTTCATAAAAATAATCATATGGAAGTGGCTTTCTTTTTAAAGAAATACGATTATTGATTACATGATTTCTTTCAATCATACCACTTAATATAACACTTATCCCTTCCAATCCCGATACAAAGCGCAAGGATAAGTCTGCCATTTCTTCTGCGCTGTATGTTTTCCCACCGACACCAATATTCTTAGATATGGTACCACCTTTTATAGGTTCCATTACTAATATTTCTTTGCCATATTTTCTTACAATATCATAGCATCTTTTTGATTGAACGGTATTGTTTTCCCAATCAACAAAGTTTATCTGCAACTGAACAAAATCTATGTACTCATATTTATTTAAAATATCCTCCAGCAATTCAGGTGTGCCATGGAAAGAAAGTCCAATTTTTTTCGCTGCACCCTTTCCTTTTATGTCCTTTAAAAACCTGAAACCTCCGTTTTGTTTATGATAATCATAGTTAATTAAATTAATGCAGTGAAGCATATAATAATCAAAATAATCAACTCCACAAGCACTGAGTTCTTCTGTAAAAATTCTATTATAATCGCTATAATCAGAAACACCGTAGAATGGCATTTTATTTGCAACCAAATATTTTTCTCTGCTATAAACATCAGCTATACAAGTTTTAAAGATCTGCTGAGACTTTCCTGCACAATAAGAAGGATGCAAATCAAAATAGCAAAAATCGCCCATCATATATTCATCAATTATTTCCTTAATTTCTGATATATTGTGACATTCGTTTCCACGAAATCTCATTATTCCAAATCCAAGTTCAGCCATTATTAACCCTTCTGTTTTTTAAATTTTTCCAATTATATCACAAAGCAATTATACTTTTTTTCGTTTTTGCCTCTGTTATTATGCACCAAATGATACACTCTGTCAATTATATATATCGGCATAAACCTCATTAAACTTTAGCAAAAATTAATAAATTCACAAATTTTAATTGGTAATTTTTCCATACGGAATATTATTTCTTATAATGTGACAACATTATATAACACATATAACACAAAAGCGTATGCCTACACATACGCTTTTGTGAAATCATTCACTTCTTCGACTGCTCATACATCTGACGTCCTCTTTTACGCATATCTTCTGTACGCTGTTCTTTGGCTTGCTCTCTCAGACGTTCAAGCATATCAAGATTACCCTGCTCGCGGAATTCGGTATTTTTAGGTCCGCGTCTGGGTGCATCTGAACCGTATCGTCTGTCGTAAGTATTGTAACAATCACAAAGCTCAATTGCAGACAATGTTTCAGAATGATGTCTGAGGGTATTATTGATTTGTTTCAATTCGTTCTTTATAGCAACTAAATTGTCTTCTGCATTATATCGCTCAACGATTTTCATAGCTTTATCTGATATTTCACAATCTCCGCCTGTGAAAATATACACAACTGCAGACAGCAAATCTGCATTGCTTGCTGATACGGGAAATATACGTCGGATTGCATTCATAACAGATTTTGGAACGGCTCTTACATACTCTTCTTCGGAGTCTTCTTTTTCTTTCTTGACTAATTTTTTTGATACACTTTTCTTGGGTGGGGTATACTTTGGTGAGGATATCTCCGTTTGAGAAGTTTCATTATTTAATTCCAAAGGGATTGTATCGGCAACTATAGAATTAGATTTAGTATCAGATGTAACTACTTGAACAGTTTCCTCTTTTTCAACAGTTAGTGGCTTTAAAAGAATGAAGTTACCATCCTCATCCATACCAAGATATTCTCGGTTATTTACATATAAATACTCTCGCCATTCAAATTTACGATAAGGATTTTTGTCACAATGACTTGGTATTTGGCATTCGAATTCTGGCGGTAATGGTTTGTTATAATCAGGAAATCTCATAATATGTCACGCTCCTTAATGTAATAAATCCAGGTCAATGAATTGCTTGTTCACTTTAGTCTGAACAAACATTCTTTACTTGAAACTATTTTATCACACAGAATAACCAAAGTCAAGCATAATTTTCTCCGTTGCATTTTGCAATATTGCATAAAAAATTATGCAAATTTTCAAATCTTCATATGGTAAATTTTGTTACAAAAACACGCTTTATCAATTGGATATACCCCCATTTTCGTTAATTACGCAAATTACGTCGCTGTGACAAACGAACAGATTTTCGACGTAATTTTGTACACATGAAATGGCTTGAATACGAGCTTTGGTTATGTGATTACGTCAAATACAACTTTTGCAACTATTCACGAAACTACGATTACGCTCATATTACGCAATTCGGGAACTACGCAACTACGTTAATTGACGCTGTTCCCTCAACTTACGTTTCGGAGTACAGCTTGGCTATCACGAAAATGAGGGGAAGAGCATAAGGGGCGGTGACACATCGCTCAAAATTGGCGATGTGGTCAGCATAGCTGACGCCGCTGTCTTCGGCTAAAGCCTCAGCCACTTTTTTACTGCATAAAAAAGCCCTTACTGACGGCTTGCCGCCGTCAGGTTTCATACAATTCACTGGATTGTATGAAACTGCTCTTCCAAAGGCTATCGCATTTTATCAAGAAAACAATATTTTTCTTGACTTTTGCAAGTTGTACTATAGGGGGCGATGTAACACGGATTATTATTATTCCAAGAGTAAACTTGCTAACAATGAACACAGGTAGACGTGAATAGCGGACTGTTATCTTTAACGGTCTGCTATTTTGCGTTTACGGATTGGAGGTCAGATGAATGTCAAAACCAGCACTGGTGTGCTGGCGAGTTTCTTCTAAAGAATTTGGTAATTCAAAGTTAGGATTCACGTTCTATACTATATATAATTATCAAATATAATTATCAAGTTCTTACGATTTGGACGCATCTTGGTGATGCGTCGGATTGTTATTAAAGATATGTAATGCCTGCCGGCGGCAATTATGTATCTGAAAAAATATTTTACAGGGGGTAATTACTTATGGTAATTACAGAAATTAAGATTCGTAAAACTTTTACAGACGGTGCACTCAGAGGTATTGTGTCCGTCACAATCGATGATTGTCTTGCAATTCACGACATCAAGGTCGTTCAGGGAAGCGAAAGATTGTTCATCGCTATGCCGAGCCGCAAGGACGAAAATGGGATTTATCGTGATGTAGTTCATCCGATTTATCCTGAAGCGAGAAAGTATTTCGAGGACACTATTCTTGAAGCTTACAAGAATTACGTTGAACTTGAAAGCGTGCTTGACTCGGAAGATGACAAGATGTCATTCTGATGCAAAGGTCTACTCGGCTTTTGCACAGGCAACATTTACAAACGTACAAACCAAACTTACAATCACAAAGGAGTTACAAAATTTATGACTATTACAAACGTAAACATCCACAACATTTTTACAGAAGGCAAGCTTAAGGCTGTTGCTTCCATCGTCATTGACAACTTTATTG
>JAZUSM010000103.1:0-7654 GCA_045606725.1 Oscillospiraceae bacterium
TTCCGACGGCTTCACTGGTAACGTTGTCCTCAAGCTTTATGAGGGTATGGGCTCATATTTTGCAAAAACTCTCAAGAATATGCTTACCACAACAATCCGCGGCAAGCTTGCTGCACTTCTCATCTAGAAGAAAATCAAGGCTTTCCGCAGCAAGATGGATTACAAGGATGTGTGCGGCGCTGTTCTTCTGGGTATCTCAAAGCCTGTAATCAAGGCGCACGGCTCATCCGACGCAAAGGCTTTCTACAACGCAATCCGTCAGGCAAAGAACTGCGTTGAGGGCAAGGTTGTTGAGGAAATTACAGCTTCACTTGCTGAGCTTAACGCAAAGAAAAAGGCAGAATAACAACTCTTTTACATGAGGAATTGAAAATGAACTTTACAGAGTTTGAAAATAAAATCGGGTACACCTTCAAGAACAAGGATCTGCTTCACGAAGCGCTGTCCCATTCTTCCTACGCAAATGAAAACAAGCACCACGGCAGACATTCCAACGAGCGACTTGAATTTCTCGGTGACAGCGTGCTTTCCATCGTTGTTTCGGAGCATCTTTTCACCCATTTCAAGCACCTGCCCGAGGGCGAGCTGACCAAAATCAGAGCGTCGCTGGTCTGCGAAAAGGCACTGTTCGAGTTTTCAAAAAAAATTGACCTTGGACAGCATCTTCTCCTCGGCAAGGGTGAGGAAAACAGCGGCGGCAGAGAACGTCCGTCGATAGTTTCCGACGCATTTGAAGCTGTAATCGCCGCAATTTTCCTTGACGGAGGAATGGAAGCGGCAGCAAAGTATGTGCTTTCGTTTATTCCGAAAAATCTTGATGCAAACAGTGCAAAGGCTTTGCAGGACTACAAGACAATGCTTCAGGAGATTATCCAGCGTAACCCTGAAGAACGTGTGGAATACGTCCTCGCCGACCAGATTGGTCCTGACCATGACAGGAAATTTGTGGTAAATGTCTGTCTCAACAGCAACATCATCGGCACAGGAGAGGGCCACAGCAAAAAACAGGCTGAACAGGCTGCCGCAAAGGAAGCGCTGAAGCTTATGGGCGTTAAAGTTTAAAAAATATGAAAGCTAAACACAGTAACATTTCAATCTTTATTCCACATCTCGGCTGCCCGAACATGTGCTCATTCTGCAACCAGCGCATCATCAGCCACACGGCTTCTGCACCAACGGCTGACAAGGTTAAGGAAACGCTGTCGCAGGCTTGCGGAAAATTACCGCAGGGTACGGCTGAAATCGCTTTTTTCGGCGGAAGCTTCACAGCAATTGAGCGAAGTTATATGACGTCTTTGCTTGAAACAGCATACCCTTTTGTGCAAAGCGGAAAGGTCAGCGGAATACGCATTTCCACTCGTCCCGATTGTATCGACAGTGAGGTACTTTCGCTGCTGAAAAAATACGGAGTAATCGCGATCGAACTCGGTGCACAATCAATGGACAACGAAGTTCTTGCGGCAAATGACCGAGGTCACACCGCAGAGGACGTGGAAAAAGCGTCACGTTTAATCCGTGAACACGGCTTTGAGCTTGGCCTGCAGATGATGACGGGACTTTACAAATCCACTCCCGAAAAGGACTTGCAGACGGCTGAAAAAATCTCCGCAATAGAGCCTGATACCGTGCGGATTTACCCCGTGGTAATTCTCCGCGGAACACGGCTTGGCGAGTTATTTCAAAGCGGCGAATATGTGCCTTATGGCTTTGACACGGCGGCGGAAATCTGTGCGGATATGCTGACAATGTTTGAGCAGAAGGGCATACGGGTTATCAAGCTTGGTCTGCACGCTTCGGAAACGGTTGAGGGGGATATGCTGGGGGGATTTTATCACCCTGCTTTTCGTGAAATCTGCGAGGGAATATTGTTCCGCAGGGAGATTGAAAAGAACACAGAACACAAAAACAACTACACGGTTTTTGCTGCACCAAACGCCGTCAGCAAGGCGGCAGGTCAGAAGCGGTGCAACATTGAATACTTTGCCGCAAAGGGTATAGGAATAAAAATCCGCCCCGACGGCAGTCTGCAAAACCGTGAAATTATATTGAAAAAGGACGAATAAAATGTATCTTGAATCACTTGAAATGCAGGGGTTTAAATCCTTCCCCGACAAAATAAAACTGGACTTCCACAAGGGTCTGACAGCTGTTGTCGGACCAAACGGAAGCGGTAAATCGAATATCGGTGACGCCGTGCGCTGGGTACTTGGCGAGCAGTCCTCAAAGAGCCTTCGCGGCGGTAAGATGGAGGACGTTATCTTCGCAGGTACAACTCAGCGAAAGGCTGTCGGCTACGCACAGGTTACCCTTAACATCGTCAACAACAGAGGTATTCTCCAGCTTCCGTCCGACAGGGTTTCCGTAACACGAAAGCTTTACAGAAGCGGCGAAAGCGAGTACCTCATCAACGGTGCACAGGTGCGTCTTAAAGACATTATCGAGCTGTTTATGGACACGGGTCTCGGACGTGACGGCTACTCCATAATCGGACAGGGTCGTGTTGCGGAAATTGTTTCTGCAAAGTCAGGCGAGCGTCGTGAAATCTTCGAGGAAGCCGCAGGAATTTCAAAGTTCCGCTACAAAAAAGCAGAGGCTGAACGCCGCCTTTCTGCCGCACAGGAGAACATTCTCCGTCTGCGTGATATAATGGGCGAGCTGGAAAGCAGAGTTGAGCCGCTGCGTATTCAGTCGGAAAAGGCAGCAAAATTCCTTGAATATTCCGAGCAGAAAAAATCGCTGGAAATTACGGTATGGGTCAAGCAGCTTGACGACTTGAAAATCAAGCTTTCCGACCTCTCCGATAAAATACTTATTAACACAAATGAATATGATGGCATTGAAGCCGACATTGCACGCCTTGAAGCTGAGGCTGAGGAGTTGCAGAACAAGATGCAGGAAAGCTCAATCCGCATAGAGGAGCTTCGTGAGCAAATTCTTGAAGCAGAGCGTTCCAACACACAGCTTCACTCGGATATTGCCGTGTACGAAAATGATATTGAGCACTGCAACGAAGCAATTGCCGACATAGAAAGCCAGCAGAAGAACGCTGAAAATTCGGGCGAGGAAAACCGCAGAATTATTGAAGAAAAGCAGACTCTTGTCAAGAAAGCTGATGAGGATATTCAGAGCAGCGAAAAGGAGTACGCAAAGACAAGCGAGGAGCTGAACACTCTCATTTCCGAGCAGGACAGCTTCGACAGCAAGTATTCCGATGTAAGCGGCAGCCTTAACAAGCTTTACATCAAGCAGTCCGAGCTTAACATAACCATTTCCTCAGGTGACAGCGGCAAGGCTGAACTTAACGAACAGCTGAAACAAAGCCGTGCAATGGAAGAACAGCTCCGCATAAACAGTGAGGAGCTTACAAAGGAAAAGAAGGAAGTTGAGGACGGAATAGGTCTTCTTGACGAAAAGACAAACGAGGCAAATAACCGTATCAACGGTATTTCAAAGCTTTATTCGGGACGTGCCGAAAAGCTTGAGCTTACTAAAAAGGAGTACGACGACATCGGCTTCTCAATCCGTGACAAGGAGCAGAGAATTCGTCTGCTGAACGACCTTGAAAACAGTATGGAGGGCTTTGCCCACTCGGTAAAGCAGGTGCTCAAAGCGTCCAAAACGGGACAAATCCGTGGTGTCTACGGCTCGGTTGCACAGCTTATAAACGTTGAACAGAAGTACAGCGTGGCAATTGAAACCGCTCTCGGCGGCGCATTGCAGAACATTGTTGTCGACAATGAAGAAACCGCAAAACGTGGTATCCGTCTTTTGCAGGAAACAAAGGCGGGACGTGCAACTTTTCTGCCTGTAACATCTGTCAAGGGCAACCGCCTTGCTGAAAAGGGTCTTGATGACTGCACAGGTTACGTTTCTCTTGCTGTTGACCTTGTTGGTTTTCAGCAGGAATTAGGCGGAATTTTCATATCACTTCTCGGCAGAATTGTTGTTGCCGAGGATATTGATACGGCAACAGTTATCGCTAAAAAATACGGCTATAAATTCAAGATAGTAACCCTCGACGGACAGGTCATCAACGCAGGCGGTTCGTTCACGGGTGGTTCTGCGGCGAAGTCAAGCGGCGTGCTTACAAGAAAGAACGATATCGAAAAGCTCACAGCCGAAAAGGATAAGCTTTCTGCACGTCTTGCAGAGGTGAAGCAGACCGTTGACAAATTGCAGGCTGAAACCGACAAGCTTGGCTTTGACATCGAGGGTGCAAAGGACGAACTCCGCATAATCGGCGAGGACAGAATTCGTTTTGATGCGGAAATCAAGCGTATTGACGCTCTTATGGAGCAGAACGCACAGCAGCTTGAAAATGCTGCCGACAACGCAAAATATTATGCTGAAAAGATTGCCGAAACCGAAAAGAACGCAATCACAGCGTCTGACGAATTAAAGAAGTGCGAGGCTGAAATTGCCGAGCTTGAAAAGCTTGCGGCTGACAGCGACGAGCAGAGAAGCAGCCTCCGTGAAAAGCGAGAGGAGCTCTCCGCAAAGCTTTCCGAAATGAAGCTTTATCAGATGGAGCGTGCAAAGGATAAGGAAGTGCTTTGTGCTGAAATCAAGCAGCTTGAGGAGCAGTTCTCCGCACTGGGCGACAACACCGCAAGGCTTGCCGCACAGCTTGAGGAACAGTGCAGAATTATCGCTGAAAAGCAGGCTCTCATCGAAGAAAGAAAGGCTTCACTTGCAGGTGCGGCTGACGCGGTTGCAGGCATAAACGAGAAGATTGCCGAGCAGCAGTCCGAGCACCGTGCTATGGAGCAGAAGTCCAATGAGGGACGTGTAAAAATCCGTGAGCTGAACGAGCAGAAGGAAAAGTTCTCACGTGAAATGACAAGGCTTGAAGAACGCCGTGTTTCCGTGCAGAGCAGCTATGACGGCATTATTTCCGAAATGCAGGAGCAGTACAATATGTACCTTTCCGAAGCAATGGAAATCGCTCAGCCTGTTGAAAATCTGCTTATGGTACAGCGTGACCTCAACGAAATCAAGCAGAAAATCCGTGGCCTCGGCAGCGTAAACGTTGCGGCAATCGAGGAGTACAAGGAAGTTTCCGAGCGTTACACCTTTATGAAGGAACAGCTTGACGACGTTGAAACCTCAAAGCGTGAGCTTGAAAAGCTTATCGACGAGCTGACCGACAATATGCGCCGTCAGTTCAGCGAAAGCTTCAATCAGATAAACGAAAATTTCAAGCAGATATTCGTGGAGCTTTTCGGCGGCGGCAAGGCTGAGCTTGCTCTCACCGACCCTGATGATGTGCTTGAATCGGGTATCGAAATCAACGTTGCACCTCCGGGCAAGGTTATCAAGAATCTGTCGCTTCTCTCAGGCGGCGAGCAGGCGTGTGTTGCAATTGCAATTTATTTTGCAATCCTCAGAATCAAGCCTGCACCGTTCTGTATCCTTGACGAAATCGAGGCGGCGCTCGACGATATCAATGTTTCCAAGTACGCACAGTATCTGCGCAACTTTACCGATACAACACAGTTTATCCTCGTTACACACCGTCGAGGAACAATGGACGAGGCTGACGTTATGTACGGCGTAACAATGCAGGAAAAGGGTATCTCAAAGGTGCTCCGTCTTGACCAGCCGCCTGCTGATGTTGACTTTGAGGCGAATTGATTTGCAGAAAGGGGAGTTTTGATGGAAATACGTTATATCAACAATGATGATGACAAATTTTTAATCAGCCATATCTATGAAGAAAGCTGGAAATTTGCGTATAAGGATATTATTCCGCAAAGCTACCTTGACAGCATTCCAACAGGACGTTGGGTGTCAAGTATTGACAAGGAGGGTATGAACAATCTTGTAATGCTTGATAATGATAAGTTTATTGGTACATCATGTTTTTGCAAGTCACGATTTAAGGATTTTGCAGATTTCGGAGAAATTGTTTCAATATATTTCTTGCCTGAATATATGGGTAAAGGCTATGGAAAGCAATTGCTTGATTATGCTGTTAAAGAACTTTCAAAACTCGGATATAGTGATATATTCTTGTGGGTACTTGAAGAAAATTATCGTGCAAGAAGATTTTATGAAAAATGTGGATTTGTTGCTACCGATAATTATTTGGATGATAATATCGGCGGAAAAGAGTTAAGAGAAATTCAGTATCGTTTCCACATAGATATTTGACAATAAGGAGGAAAATCAATGAACATTTTCAGCAAAATTGCCGCTGGTCTGAAAAAGACCAAGGACTCTATGATGGGCAAGCTTGAAACGCTGATGAACTCATTTACAAAAATTGACGAGGAGTTTTTTGAGGAGCTTGAGGAGCTTCTCATAACCTGCGATATCGGCGTGGAAACTTCCCTCGATATCTGCGGCGAGCTTCGCAAAAAGGTAAAGGAAAAGGGTATCACCGACCCTGCCCTCATCAAGGACGAATTAAAGGAAATCATTGCCGAAATGCTTGGTGAGGACAAGAAAATCGACACCTCCACAACCCCTAGCGTTATTCTCATTATCGGCGTAAACGGCGCAGGCAAGACAACCACAATCGGCAAGCTTGCGGCACGTTACAAAAACGAGGGCAAAAGCGTTCTCGTTGCGGCGGCGGATACTTTCCGTGCAGCTGCAATCGAACAGCTTGAAGTGTGGACAAAGCGTGCAGGTGTTGATATTGTCAAGCACGCAGAAGGCTCCGACCCTGCTTCCGTAGTTTTTGACGCAGTAACAGCGGCAAAGGCACGTGGTACGGATATCCTTATCTGTGACACAGCAGGACGTCTTCACAACAAGAAAAATCTTATGGACGAGCTCCGCAAAATCAGCCGTATCGTTCACCAGCAGGCTGAGGGCTGTGTTCTTGAAACACTGCTTGTTCTCGACTCCACAACAGGTCAGAACGCTGTAAATCAGGCTAAGCTTTTCAGCGAGGTTGCAGAGATTACAGGTATTGTTCTCACAAAGCTTGATGGCACGGCAAAGGGCGGTATCATCATCTCTATTCACCGTGAACTTGGCATCCCTGTAAAGCTTGTTGGCGTGGGCGAAAAGCTTGATGACCTTCAGGATTTCTGTGCAAAGGATTTTGCCGACGCACTCTTTGAAACAGAAACAGATTTCGACTATAACTACGAGCGTCTTGACGATAAGAAGGAAGAAAAAGAGGACGAAAAGGAAGACGAGTCCATGCTTGAAAAGGCTGAGGATTTCTTCGAGGATATGGGCGACAAGATTGAGGACGCTGCCGATAAGGTTGAGGATAAATTCGAAGAAATCGGCGACAAAATCGAGGACAAGTTCGAGGATATCGTTGACGATATAAAGGATAAACTTGACGGCGAGGACGAGTCCGAGGAAAGCAAGGAAGAAACAGTCGATGAAGCTGAAAAGCCTGCCGAAAAGAAGGATTTGAAGAACGGCAAATTCGGCTTCCTGTTCAAGGAAATTTCCTTCGGCAAGAAGAAAAAGGCTGACGAAAACGAGGACAAGGAATAATTATGAAAATAATTCTCGCATCAAACAACAAGAACAAGCACCGTGAAATCGGTGAAATCCTTGAGCCTGCAGGTTTCGAGGTTATTTCACAGGCGGAAGCGGGCGCTGATATAGAGGTTGAGGAAAACGGCAAGACCTTTGCCGAAAACGCTTTCCTCACGGCAAAGGCTGTCTACGAAATGACTGGGCT
>JAZUSM010000104.1:0-3061 GCA_045606725.1 Oscillospiraceae bacterium
TTTGCACTCTGTACAAGCCATTGTTACCTTTACTCTCATATCGGCACCTCCTATTAGCGTTTCGATTTCGCAGGGGACGTATTTCCCCTGTGCCTCCCTCTGTGGCACGGCTCAAGCTGACTCGCATGAACCTTGTCGAGAAACTTCAATTTAACCGTGCTCCTTAAAAATGGGCACAAAAAAATAAGCCTCTGCAAGAGGTAATCTAATTATACCTCATTGCAAAGGCCTTTGTCAAGTCTTTTTTCAAAATTCCCGAATTTTTTTAGAATTTCTTCGAACCTACGCTTATTCTGTTAAGCGCACGCTGCAATTTCAGCTCAGCAAGGTCAAGTTCATGCTTGCTTGCTTTTTGGGTAAGCCTGTTTCTTGCGTCCTCCTCGGAGCGCTTTGCCCACTCAAGGTCAATTTCGTCAGCCCACTCAACAGCGTTGGCAAGGATAGAAACCTTATTACCGCCTACTTTAAGCAGACCTGTTGAAACAGCGGCAACCTTCCAGCTGCCGTCCTCCTGACGGATTTTCAGCGGACCCGACGGCAAATCGGCAACAAGACTTGTATGGTTTGCAAGAATACCGATGTCGCCCTCTGTTGTGCGGACGATAATCTGCGTAGTTTCCCCATCAAAGAAAATCTTTTCAGGTGTAGTAACTTTAAGTGAAAACGAAGCCATGATGCAGCCTCCTTTTCTTACGCATTCTCGGCGTTCTTAGCCTTTTCGATAACGTCGTCGATTGTTCCTGCAAAGAGGAATGCGGACTCAGGAATATCGTCGTGAACACCCTCGATGATTTCCTTGAAGCCACGGATTGTTTCCTTGAGAGGAACGTACTTGCCTTCCATACCTGTGAACTGTTCAGCAACGCTGAAAGGCTGGGAAAGGAATCTCTGGATTTTTCTTGCTCTGGATACTGTCAGCTTGTCCTCGTCGGAAAGCTCGTCCATACCCATGATACCAATGATATCCTGAAGTTCCTTATATCTCTGAAGAATGTTCTGTACAGAACGTGCAACCTCGTAGTGCTCATTACCAACGATGTCGGGAGCAAGAATTCTTGATGTGGAATCAAGAGGGTCAACAGCAGGATAGATACCGAGAGAAGCAATGCTTCTGGAAAGTACTGTTGTAGCGTCGAGGTGTGCGAATGTTGTAGCAGGAGCAGGGTCAGTAAGGTCATCGGCAGGAACGTAAACAGCCTGAACCGATGTGATGGAACCCTTGTTTGTGGAAGTGATACGCTCCTGAAGAGCACCCATTTCAGTAGCAAGTGTAGGCTGGTAACCTACGGCAGAAGGCATACGTCCGAGAAGAGCGGATACCTCAGAACCTGCCTGAGTGAAACGGAAGATGTTGTCGATAAAGAGGAGAACGTCTTGACCTTCAACATCACGGAAATATTCCGCCATAGTAAGGCCTGAAAGACCAACTCTCATTCTTGCTCCGGGAGGCTCGTTCATCTGACCGTAAACAAGTACAGTCTTGTCGATAACTCCTGACTCGGTCATTTCGTTGTAGAGGTCGTTACCCTCACGGGTACGCTCACCAACACCTGTAAATACGGAGATACCGCCGTGCTGATTAGCAACGTTGTTGATAAGCTCCTGAATAAGAACAGTCTTACCAACACCGGCACCGCCGAACAGACCGATTTTACCGCCCTTGAGGTAAGGACAGATAAGGTCGATAACCTTGATACCTGTTTCGAGAACCTCATTGGAAGCTGTCTGCTCCTCGTAGGAAGGAGGCTCACGGTGAATAGCCCACTTCTCCTCAGTTTCAGGAGCAGGCTTGTTGTCAACAGGCTCTCCGAGAAGATTGAAGATTCTTCCGAGAGTTGCCTTGCCGACAGGAACAGAAATCGGAGCACCTGTATCAACAGCATCAACGCCTCTTACAAGGCCGTCTGTTGAAGCCATAGCGATACAGCGTACAACGTCGTCGCCGATATGCTGAGCAACCTCACAAACGAGAGTTGTGCCGTTAAGCTCGATTTCGATAGCATTCAAAAGATTCGGAAGGTTTTCCTTTGTGAACTGCACGTCAACAACGGCGCCGATAATCTGGACAACCTTACCGATATTTTTCTGCGGCATTTACTTAATCAATCCTTTCCGCACCGCACACTATTATATATAGTACACGGCTTAATTCTGTAAAAGCTTCATGGCTTCCCGCAATTCCGTACGAAAGCCGAAAACTGAAGCCTGTAGATGAAAACAGAAACAAAATTCCTGTCTTTAGTTTGAACTTGAAGCACCGCCGACAATTTCTGTGATTTCCTGAGTAATGGAAGCCTGACGTGCACGGTTGTAAACCAGCGACAGACCTGAAATCATTTCCTCGGCGTTATCCGTAGCGGATTCCATAGCTGTACGTCTTGCAGCCTGCTCGGAAGCGAAGCTGTCAACAACAGCGCAGAAGATTATACCTGAGATGTATTTCGGCACGATTGCGTCGAAAACAGCTGATGGGGACGGCTCATAAACAGGGAGCTGTCTTGCGCCCTTTTGTTCCGCAGGAGCAACCTCCAGCGGGAGAATTGCAACTCTTTCAGCCTGCTGAACAAGAGGAGAAACATATTCCGTGCGGAACAGCTCTACTCTGTCAAATTCGCCCTCAAAGAACGGGTAAACAATCTTATTGGAAATATCCGCTGCGTGATGAATTTTCATTCCCTCAGCAACGTTCGGGAAGCTGCCCACAAGGTCGTGACCTCTTTTAGCGAAGTATTCAACCGCTTTCTTGCCTATAGCAAGGATTTTCACGGTCATTCCCTCCGCTTTCAGTTCGTCAACACGGCTCTGTGCAAGCTTCAGTACGTTGGAGTTGAAGCCGCCTGCAAGACCTCTGTCGCCTGCGATTACAACAAGCAGAACAGTCTTGGCGTCGCGCTTCTTTGTATAGCGTGAAAAGAAGCCAGGATTTTCAGACTGGATTTCACACATTGTATCATACAGGGCATTGAAGTAGGGACGGGCGTTATCCGCCTTTTCCTTCGCCTTTCTCAGCTTTGACGAGGCAACCAGCTCCATAGCCTTTGTAATCTGCATGGTTGACTCA
>JAZUSM010000105.1:0-6614 GCA_045606725.1 Oscillospiraceae bacterium
AAAAAAATCCGTCCCTCACTATTGCAAGGAACGGATATTGTTGGTGCGCTGCAAGGGACTCGAACCCCTGACCTACTGGTTCGTAGCCAGTCACTCTATCCAGCTGAGCTAGCAACGCTTCAATCAACGCATTTTATTATAGCACAACGATTGAAGCTTGTCAAGCCTTTTTTAGAAAAATTTTTCAGGGATAAAGCTTTTCGATATTGAACAGATTGTTCAGCAACAGATAATTCTGCCTGAACGGACGCATCAGGTTCCAGTATCCACAGCCGAGTATCTGTTTTTCTGTCACAAGCTTATATTTCTCATTCATACTCCGAACGTCGTCAAACCATACAACGTGTGCCGCGCCGTTTGGGTCAGTATAGTAAAAATACGGACTCTGTGCCTGTTCATCATAAAGTATCTCACTTCCCTTTGCCAGCGCCAGCCGTACTGCATTTACATTGCCAATTGTGACAGCCTTGCTTTCTCCCCGTACAAACGGCAGCTTCCAGTTGTAACCGTAATTGGGTATGCCCAGAAAAATTTTCTTCGGATCAATTTCGGTAAGTGCATATTCAAGTACACGCTGTACATTCGGAATTGGTGCAACAGCCATCGGCGGACCGTAGGCATAACCCCATTCGTAAGTCATGAGAAACACAAAATCAGCAACAGCACCCAATGCGGAGTAATCATGCGCCTCGTAAAGCAATCCGGATTGTCCGTCAGAATATTTCGGTGCAAGGTCGACGTGCAGAAGCAAGCCTGCTTCATGAAGCTGACGGGATGCATTACTGACAAATGCAGTAAATTCATTGCGGTACTGAGGGGGGATATATTCCATATCAATGTCAAGTCCCTGAGCATTTTTCCTTTTTATAACCTCAATCAGATTGGCAAGAACAATATTCTGAAAATCCGTGTCGGAAACAATACGTTCAATCTTTGCAGAGTTGAACGTACCGTCCTGATTTATGCTTGTAAGGCTGAGAAAAACTGAGGTGCGGTATTCGTGTGCAATAGGAATGGTTTCATCGTCAAAAGGTTCGATGATTGTACCGTCATCGTTGAAGCCATAACCGAATAAAATTAAATATGTGAGATACGGAAGCGCCGCACGGAGAGTATCTCTGTTGATGTAATCATAAGCAAAACCGCTTGTGCGTATACTTCTGTCGGGCTGACTTTCATATTTCACGACAATTTGTGTTCCGACAGGAAGGTTATCCACACCTATGATAAGAGGATTGTTCCTGTACAGCTTCATAACATCTGTGCCGTACATTGCTGCAACGGAAAAAAGCGTGTCATTGTCACGAAATATATGTATAATATCAGGACGGAGTATCAGCAGCGCCTGCCCGACAGTAAGGCGTCCGTCAGAGGACAGGGAGTTGTCTGTAATAAGCCTCTGGACCGATATACCGAATTCGGAAGCAATTTTTGATGCAGTATCGTTTTCTTTTACAATATAAATGTCCAAATCTGAATACTCCTTTGATAATTATATAGTAATTATATAATATATGTGTCAAAATGGCGAAAAAGAATTAACAAACACAAAAAAATATGTTGCAATTACAAAAATTAAATGATATACTATATATAAATGTTTTTCTGAAAGAGTATGTAAAATTATAATGAGAGAGAAAATACAAAGTAGGGGGATTGTTCATGGCCGAGAAAACTCTGAGTGCAGTTACATGTCCTGTTTGCAGGAATTCTTTTGAATGTGCAGATAGGATTGCAAAGTGTCCCGTATGCGGGCATACAGAAAACCTTGATATGCTTATTGCAAAAACACAGATATCTGCTGCGGAAACGAGCGTTGCTGTTTATAGAATGATGGCAGCTGCTGACGCGTATTTTTCGCGAAAAAGCTATGATGAGGCATATATAGGATACAATTCCGTGCTTGAAACCGATAAAAGCTACCTGAAAGCTTATTTCAGACGTGAGCTTACAAGTCAGTACCTTATGCTTGAGTCGTCGTCTGTTTATCTCAGCAGTGAAAGCTTTTTTATGCAGATGGGGGATATAAAGGAGCGCTTCAGAAAGCTTGACCCTGATGATGAGGAAACGCATAAGCTCCGTATTACAATGTGCAGGGATATGCTGGAGTATATTTCCGTGCGCAGTGATTACGAGAAAAAATATGCTTCAGCACACAGAAATATCAAAACGGTTGAGGTTTATATGTCAAACCTTATACTGCTGTTTGAATATACTGTTGAGGCGATGCGTATACTTGAAAATCTCTATGCAGACAACAACAGCAAGGAGATTGCTCACCTTATTATAGAATGCTGTTCTCTTGCGCTGAAAATAAGAGGAATGCTCAAAGCCGGAGCTGAGTACATAGAAACAAGTGAAGCTATGCAGGACTATACCGGAGAGAATTCTGCAAAGAATGTCAGCCGTATCAGAAGAAGAATGCTCACTCAGGAGGAACTTATAAAAATCGAAACCGATGCAGGTTATGTGCAGAAGGTGAAAGACAGCGTTGTTTCAACTGCTGAGGGCGAACTGTACAAGGAACTTAATTCCGCAAAGGAACAGTCTGAAAATAAGGTCAATAAGGATATTAAAGACGACGACGATAAGCGTGCTGAATATGAACAGTGGCGCAGGAATAATGAGCATGAATACCTTAATGCAGATAAGCTTATACTTATATGTGATATTGCCGGTAAGGCTTCGATAATATTTGCTGTGATAATGGCAGCGATGTATTTTATCGAGCTATGGGGCTTCGGTCAGAAAATAACAATTCTGATTGCAACCGCAATATTCTTTGCTGCCGCAAGAGTGGGACTGGTTTTTGCAAAGAAATACTTTGAAAAGAAGAAAGGCTTCTATACAAAGGTTATCGAAGGTGACAGCGCCAATCTGCGTTCAGGTAACAAAAATTTCAAGGAATAACAAATAAATGTCAATAATCCGTTTGTCATACATACCACGTTTTGAAAGTATAAAATTTTTGCTGAAAAATTTGTGGAAAATGCTTGACAAACGGATTTCGTTTGTGTATAATAATCAAGTGTGTGAATGTCAGGTGATATTGCGCACAGAATATTTGAAGAAAGGAGATAGATTATGCCAACCTTTAACCAGTTAGTTCGTAAGGGAAGAAAAGTTCTCGAAAAGAAGTCTACTGCACCAGCTCTTCAGAAGGGTTACAACGCTAAGAAGAAGGTAGCAATCGACCAGAGCTCACCTCAGAAGAGAGGCGTATGTACAGCAGTTAGAACAGCTACACCTAAGAAGCCTAACTCCGCTATGAGAAAGATTGCCAGAGTAAGACTTACAAACGGTACTGAAGTAACAGCTTACATTCCAGGTATCGGCCACAACCTCCAGGAACACTCCGTAGTTCTTATCAGAGGCGGTAGAGTTAAGGACCTCCCTGGTGTACGTTACCACATCATCAGAGGTACACTCGATGCACAGGGCGTTGCTAAGAGAAATCAGGCTCGTTCCAAGTACGGTGCAAAGAAGCCTAAGGCAGGCGCAGCTAAGTAAGCTGAAAGTGTCTTAATTTAAAGTATACTCAATGAAACCAAACCGCAGATTTGTGCGGAGATTCATTTTTATATAGATGAAGCCTCTGCATTGGTCGTGCGTGTCATCCGCCGCTACTATCGGCGGCGTGAGGTGAAACGAGTACCTATGATAGCATTATTATGAAGGAGGGAAGTATTGTGCCAAGAAGAGGTAAAATTGCAAAGCGTGAGGTTCTTTGTGATCCTGTTTACAACTCTGAGCTCGTAACACGTCTTATCAACAACATCATGCTCGATGGTAAGAAGGGTGTTGCTCAGAAGATCGTATACGGTGCTTTTGAAATCGTAGCAGAAAAGACAGGTAAGGACGCTCTCGAAGTATTCGAACAGGCTATGGAAAACATCATGCCTCTGCTCGAAGTAAAGGCTCGCCGAGTTGGTGGTTCCACATACCAGGTACCAATGGAGGTAAGACCTGAAAGAAAGCAGACTCTCGGTCTCAGATGGCTCACAACTTATTCAAGAGCAAGAAGCGAGAGAACAATGAAGGAAAGACTCGCTAACGAAATTATCGACGCTACAAACGGTATCGGCGGTGCTTGCAAGAAGCGTGAAGATACTCATAAGATGGCTGAAGCTAACAAGGCTTTCGCACACTACCGTTGGTAATCTGCACATAAACGTGATAACCCTGTTTGACAGGGTACTAAATTGGAGGAAATATTATGCCAAGAGATTGTTCACTTGAACAAACAAGAAATATTGGTATAATGGCGCACATTGACGCAGGTAAAACAACCACAACTGAGCGTATCCTTTTCTATACTGGTATCAACCACAAGATTGGTGAAACTCACGAAGGTTCTGCGACAATGGACTGGATGGCGCAGGAGCAGGAGAGAGGTATTACAATTACCTCCGCTGCTACAACTGCACACTGGGCAGGCCATAGAATCAATATCATTGACACCCCAGGTCACGTTGACTTTACAGTAGAAGTTGAACGTTCACTCCGTGTACTCGACGGTTCTGTAACAGTTCTTTGTGCAAAGGGCGGTGTTGAGCCTCAGACTGAAACAGTTTGGAGACAGGCTAACAAATATATGGTTCCAAGAATGGTATACGTTAACAAGATGGATATTATGGGCGCTAACTTCTACCGTGTTGTAGAAATGATGCTCGACCGTCTCAAGTGTAACGCTGTTCCGATTCAGCTTCCTATCGGTGCTGAATCCACATTCAAGGGTATCATTGACCTCGTAGAAATGAAGGCATACTGCTACTACGATGACCTTGGTAAGGATATCAGAGTTGAAGAAATTCCTGCTGATATGATCGACCAGGCAAATGAATATCGTGAAAAGCTCCTCGAAGCTGCTGCTGAGCAGGACGAGGAAATCATGATGAAATATCTCGATGGCGAAGAGCTCACAATTGAAGAAATCAAGATGTGTATCCGTAAGGGTACAATTGCTAACGCTATGGTTCCTGTTGTATGTGGTACATCCTACAAGAACAAGGGCGTTCAGAAGCTTCTTGATGCAGTTGTTGACTATATGCCATCCCCACTTGATATCCCACCAATCAAGGGTATCAACCCAGATACAGAGCAGGAAGAAGAAAGACCTTCCTCCGACAAGGAACCATTTGCAGCTCTTGCATTCAAGATTGCAACTGACCCATTTGTTGGTAAGCTCTGCTACTTCCGTGTATATTCCGGTACAGTAGATTCAGGTGCTACAGTTCTCAACGCAACTAAGGACAACTCTGAAAGAATGGGTCGTATCCTTCAGATGCACTCCAACCACAGAAAGGATATCGAAACTGTATACGCAGGCGATATCGCTGCTTGTGTTGGTGTTAAGAACACAACAACAGGTGATACACTCTGTGATCCTAAGGCACCTATCATTCTCGAATCCATGGAATTCCCAGAACCAGTTATCCAGCTCGCTATCGAGCCTAAGACAAAGGCTGGTCAGGAAAAGATGGGTATCGGTCTTGCTAAGCTTGCTGAAGAAGACCCAACATTCAGAACATGGACTGATGAAGAAACAGGTCAGACAATCATCGCTGGTATGGGTGAGCTTCACCTCGATATCATCGTTGACCGTCTCCTCAGAGAATTCAAGGTAGAGGCTAACATCGGTGCACCTCAGGTTGCTTATAAGGAAACAATCAAGAAGCTCGCTGACGTTGATCACAAGTATGCACGTCAGTCCGGTGGTAAGGGTCAGTATGGTCACGTTAAGATCAAGGTTGAGCCTAACGAATCCGGTAAGGGTTACGAGTTTGTTAATGCCGTTGTCGGCGGTGCTATTCCTAAGGAATACATCCCTGCTGTTGACAAGGGTATCCAGGGCGCTATGAAGGCTGGTGTACTCGCTGGCTATCAGGTAGTTGACGTTAAGGTTACACTTTACGATGGTTCCTACCACGAAGTTGACTCCTCTGAAATGGCGTTCTCTATCGCAGGCTCCATGGCTTTCAAGGAAGCTATGAAGAAGGCAGATGCTTGCATCCTCGAACCAATCATGAAGGTTGCAGCTATCGTTCCTGATGACTATATGGGTACTGTAATCGGCGACCTCAACGCTCGTCGTGGTCAGATCCTCGGTCAGGAAATCAACAATGGCGTTGCTCAGGTTGACGCACTTGTTCCGCTGTCTGAAATGTTCGGTTACTCCAACGACCTCCGTTCCAAGACACAGGGTCGTGGTCAGTACTCCATGGAACCTGACAGCTATATCGAAGTTCCACGCTCCATCGCAGAAAAGATTATGTCTGCAAGAAGCAAGGGTAACGACTAATATTTTTTATAAAATTTGAAGAAAACACTTGCATTTTTTTATCAAATCTGATAAAATATAGGTGTTAGTATTCTACTATAATATTTATAAGGAGGACTATTCCAATGGCAAAGGCTAAATTTGAAAGAACCAAACCACACGTTAACATTGGTACAATCGGTCACGTTGACCACGGTAAGACAACTCTTACTGCTGCTATCACAAAGTATCTCTCCCTCAAGGGACAGGCTGCATTCGAAGATTACGCAAACATCGATAAGGCTCCTGAAGAAAGAGAAAGAGGTATCACAATCAACACAGCTCACGTTGAGTA
>JAZUSM010000106.1:0-24180 GCA_045606725.1 Oscillospiraceae bacterium
TAATCGGGTACATCATAGCGCCCTTGATTTTGTTGTTCAGCTTGTTCTGCTTGTCGTAGTATTCCTCAAGTCGTTTTACAATGATATCAAGGCTACCGGAGGATTCACCTGCCTGAACCATTGAAACAAAAAAGTTCGGGAAAGCGCCCTGCTGCATCCTGAGAGCATCAGAGAAAGAGGAACCCTTCTGTACTTCTTCATAAACCTCTCTGAATATCTGCTTCGGAGCTTGCTTTGTCTGCTCCTTGTAGAGAATATCCAGCGCTCTTACCAGGGTAAGACCTGATGTAAGCATTGCACTGAGCTGACGGCAATCGTAAGCCAGTTCTTCCATGTTGAATTTATGAAGTGTGTTTGATTTCTTGTCACTGGCCTCCTTGTAGCTTGAACAGAACAGGCCTTTTTCATTTATTTTTTCAAGAAAATCATTTACGTCTTCCGCAACCATTCTGGCATTTTTTATGGTATTGCCCTGAACGTCCGTCGCAGTATAAATAAAGGTCTTCATAAATGTTTGACACCTCCGATATGGATAAAATTATCATAGGGCGCAATTCCCCCAGATACTTTAAATATTATAACATTTTATTATAAATTTGGCAATATGTTATTTTTAACAAATTCGAAATGGATATTCGACTATTATAACAATTTTTTTGTGTAAATTCACTCACGATTGATAAAAATACCTAAAATCCAAAGCTCACTTTATGAACAAAATGTTACTATTTTATATGTTGAGTAATTTTTCTGCATTAATATGAGCAATCAGCTCCTTTTCCTCCTTAGAAAGCGGAAGCCTTTCCAGCATTGACTTCTCTCTTGAAGCAGCATGCCAGGGACAATCAGAAGCAAACAAAATCCTGTCCGCACCGTGATTTCTTATAATGCGCAGCGCCTGCTCATCGGAAGTGTTGCCATCGGTATAGGAAATATCAAAATACACGTTTTTGCCCACAAGGTACTTTTCAACATCGTCCCAGCGGTCATTTCCGCCGAAATGCGCAAGGATAACCGTCAGGTCGGGAACTCTTTCAAGCACCTGTGCACTCAGTTCAGGAGGACAGTGTACGCAATCGGGCGAAACAACGTCAAAACCCGCATGAAACGTAACAGGCAAACCAAGCTCCGCACATTTTCTGTAAATCGGCATAAGCTTTTCATCGTTCACCATAAAGTCCTGATAATCGGGATGAAGCTTTACGCCGTACAACCCCAGTTCCTTAATCCGTTCCAGCTCATCAAGTGCATCATCGGCATCGGGATGCACCGACCCGAAGCAGAAAATTCTGTCCGACTGAATTTCCTTTGCCCAGTTGTTGATAACCGTCTGCTGAGAAGGCTTTGTAGCGATATTCAACACTACTGCCTTGTCAATACCCCATATGTCCATCTTTTCCAGCAATTCGCCAACCGTACCTCTTGTTGCTGCAGGAACATCATCCGCATGTCCCTCGGAAACAAGCGTATTTTCAAGCTTTGATATTGCACGCTCAGCAATAGCATCATTGAATGCGTGCGTATGAAAATCAATATACATTTTCCATATTCCTTTCCAAAAACATACTATTATTATACTCCTCCGATTTGTTCAAGTCAATTTTTTTGACAAAATTCTTTACAAGCAAAACCTTTTGTTATATACTATATTTATAGACAACAAATTCAATTTATGAGGTGACCGATATGAAAAAACAGCTTATTCCGCTTTTTGTAATGTCAATTATTTCAATTGTATTCTCAGTAATTATGCTGGGAACAGGCATATGGTTAATACCAGCGATTGATGATCTTCCCGAAACAGTAGCTGAATCCAATGACGGAATTCTCATGCTGTTATCCATATTCGGCTCAATTATAATTATGGTAGTTATTGTGTTTGTAATAATTGCCTTTGCAGTAACAGCATTGCTGGGCACATTCGGCTTGATAAGCGCATTAAAAAACGGGCGGTTTTCGTTGGCATGTGTCATACTCGGCTCACTCACAACGCTTATTTCACTGACAGCTATTCCATCGCTGTTTATAAGCATCTCAAATAATGATTTTGAACCAATATTCCTTATCCCATTAGTATATTTCGGCGGATACACAGCCTGCTCGATTATCGCTTTTATATACAGAAAAAAAGCAGCACACGAGCAGATTATAGAAAAACCATATGAGCTTTCACCAAACATCGAAGAAAATAAATTGTAATTTACCATACAAGAAAGGCTGATAAAATGTTGAAATCCTACGCTGACAAATTACAGGCATTGGCTGTTTTCCGAGGCATACTTGCTGACGAAACTGTTGCGTGTCTGCTTGAATTTCTCAAAAACCCCACACCATGCACCTACGGCGATTTTGCAGGAAAACTTTATCTGCACGGCGACTCTCTGACCGATTTTCTTCTTGATGCTGTAACTGAGGACGAAAACCCTTACATGAAACGCATTGCTGAATACAAGGAAGTACCTGCTCACATTGATGAAGCTGTACGCAATGAGCTTGAATTTCTGGAGCAGCTTTCCCGACTTACCTCTGATGAGGCATGGGCGGCAGTCGGTACTGACAAGCCGTTTGCAGGCTGGCGCACTCATGAGGCGGACTTTCTCACCATTTACCGTGAAAGAATAGGTGCGCTTCACACCATGGGTTTTGGAATTTTTGCCAAGTACCACACATTCACCTTAAAGGACGGCAAGCTTATTCCAGTGAAAAATCCCGATCCTCAGCGACTTTCACAGCTTTCGGGCTACGAGCTGGAGCGTAACAAGGTTATTGCAAACACCCTTGCGCTTCTCCGTGACAAGCCTGCTCCGAATGTGCTCCTTTATGGTGACGCAGGTACGGGTAAATCCTCTACTGTAAAGGCAATTGTCAACGAATACCGTGACAGCGGTCTGCGCCTTATCGAGCTTACCAAGGCACAGCTTGGGGAGCTTCCCTCTGTAATAGAAAAAATCGGTTCAAACCCTCTTAAATTCATCATTTTTATTGACGACATTTCATTCTCCGCCGATGACGACAATTTCAGCGCACTTAAAGCTGTGCTGGAGGGAAGTGCTACAGCTAAAACACCCAATATGTCCATCTACTGTACCAGCAACCGCCGTCATCTTGTGAAGGAAACCTTTTCGGGACGTGACGGTGACGATGTTCACGCAAGCGATACCCGTGAGGAGCTTGTATCCCTTTCCGAGCGTTTCGGTCTTAAGGTTGCTTTCCTTAAACCGAATAAGGACACCTACCTTAAAATTGTTGAACAGCTTGCGGAGGAGTACGGAATTGAATGTACACCTGACCTGCTGACCCGTGCAGAAGCCTATGCGTTACGCAGAAGCGGACGTTCGGGACGTGCAGCAAAGCATTTCATTGAACTTGAGGCGGCCAACAGGGAGTGACGCTATGGAAGAAAAAATCACTCTTTGCGGCGACAATTGCATATATTGCCCACGATACAACGCCCGTACCGATGATGAATTGAAACGTGTTGCGGAGCTTTGGTACAAGGTCGGCTGGAGGGACAGGATAGTTCCCGGTGATGAGATAAAGTGCACGGGCTGTTCCTCGCATAAGCAGTGCACCTATCAGCTTGTGGGCTGCACTAAGGAGCACGGCGTTGCAAAGTGCAGTCAGTGCGGAGAATTTCCCTGCGGAAAGATTTCAGATATGCTGAAACGTTCCGGGGAATACCAAAAGAAGTGCAGGGAAGTCTGCACTGAAGAAGAATATTCTGCTCTTGAAAAAGCCTTTTTTGACAAGGAAAACAATCTGAAAAAATGAGAAAAGTCTGTACGATTTCAAACCGTACAGACTTTATTTTTCAACAGAACATATACTTGTTCTTTCCCTTCCGTTTTGCCTCGTAAAGTGCAGAGTCAGACTTTGCATAAAGCTCGGCAAGATTGCTGCCATCCTTCGGGAATATGCTTACCCCGACGCTGCCGCTAAGTTCAGCCTGAAGATAATTTTCCGCAACATTCTGAATAATAACAAGAATATCCTTCGCTTTTCTTTCAATCTGCTCCTTTTCGGTGACGTTGCGCATAAGCATAAAGAACTCGTCACCGCCTATTCTTCCGACAACATCACTTTCACGGAAATGGCTTTTCAGCTCCTTTGCAAGCTCAATCAGGAATTCGTCACCTGCCTGATGTCCGAGAGTATCATTAAGCTGTTTGAAATTATCTATATCAAGCATAAACAAAGCGTGCTGTCTGTCACTTTCGTTATTCAGAATATGCTTTATACGCTCCATTGTAGTTTCATGGTTAAGAAGCATTGTCATTGAGTCAAGCTTTGCCGCTTCGGCAAGCTTCTGCTGTTCAAGCTTTATTTCGTTGATATCCTTTGCTGAAAGCATCACGCAAAGATGTCCGCTGTCAACATCGGTAAGAAAATTCAGCTCGTTTCTTACCCAGCGTGCAGAATTGTCGGATACCTTCCTTTCATACTTGAATGTAAGCGTCCTTCTGCCGCTGGAATATATTTCATGAAGCTTTTCTGATGTAAAATTGCGGTAAAACTCCGCCGCCTTGCTTTTTTGGTCAACAATTGACTCAACTGCGAATTTACACATTTCCTCAACTGTCTGACACTCCTGTACTTCACCGCCACATATCTGCTGACGGCGCTGTGAGATAACTCTCCAGCTGTCCGCATCAATATAGCAAACCGCATATGTATCTTTAGGCAGTTCAAAAAGGTACTCGTACTCCTGCTGATAACGCTTACGGGCAAGATATTCCGTGGTTATATCCTTTGTAACACCCAGAAGTCCGATTGCTGCACCGTTTTCGTCACGGAGAATATATTTTGACGTTGAGCCGTAACGTGCTTTGCCGTTGTCAACCGTAATCGGCTCAACATAATTTATCAGGTCATTGCCCTCCTCAAGAAGCCTGTGGTCGTCAGCATTATAGCGCCTTGCAAGAGCTTCATCCTCGAATATTTCCAAATCCGTATGCCCGATTACCTCAGAAACGTCTGATTTTCCGGCCATTTTTACGAAAGACATTGAAGCAGCACGGTATACAAGATTTGCATCTTTTATAAACATAAGGTCATTAGTATTGCTTACAATAACCTCAAAGGCTGATTTTATAAGCTCAAATTCCATATATCATTCCCTTTCGTATAAAAAAACTGTATCAGAAATACACTTATATTATATCATGTCTGAAAAGCAATTGCAATACAATGTTGATAATACAACATTGTATTTTTCAAGGGTCTTGCCAGAAACAAACAGAAAAAAGTCTGCAGGGTTTAAGCCGTGCAGACTTTTTTGCCTTAATTTCTCGAAACAAGAAACTTTATAGCACGCTCGATGCTGTCACGGGAGTTGCCCCAGTCAGCGTCCTTGCCCGTGTTGCGGTAATCGTACATACTGCAATAGTGGGACACGTCCTCGTAAAGCAGGTTGATATGCTTTTCGGTAAGTGCACCAATCATCTTGTTGAAGCTGTCAAGCTCGCCCTTCTGCAGATACACGGGAGCAAGTGACAACAGCAGGTCATAGTGGTGCAGACATACAAATTCCTGCTCAGAAAGAAGCTGACGGAAATCAGCCTGTGAGAACATCTCAAAGAATGTTCGCATAAGTCTTTCCATACCCCACTCAACCTTTTCACACACGAAGCAGGTTTCGTTGATTTCGGAAAGCTTCGCCTTGCGGGCGTTCTTCGGTTCAAACAGCTTCTTGCGGGAGAAAAGCTGGCGGTCAACTTCTTCAAGGTGAGTCTGAAGCATAAGCGCAAGGGAAAGACGGTTCTTCTGCTTGAGCATCTGCTGGAAATGAACGTGACAGAACCCTGCGCGGTTTGTTTCAATACGCACGTCAGGCTCCATCATTGCTGCACCCATTATGTACTCAACCGTTCTCTGCTCCAGCATATCCCTCATTCTGCAGATTGGACAGCCCTCTTTCGGTTCAAGAATTTCGCTTATTGGAATTGTTAAGATACTTTCACGCATAATGTTAGCTCCTTTTATTTTATACTGCTGTTGTACAATTCAAGCATCTGTGCCATAAGCTCGCTGTCAAGCTCATAGCCCCTGTGCTTGTCGAAATTTTCCTCGTAATATTCCGCACGCATTTCTTCCGTAAGATTTTCCGAGCCGCCTATGCTTTCAAGCCATTCAGCACCTGCGGCGTTGTATTCTTCCTTATATACGGTTGAATTTTCGGAACAGAATATGTAGTTGTGTCCCCTGTCCTCAAAACGGATAAAGGTAAATCTTCCGTCGGCAGAATATTTTTCATAGTAACGCTCATAGCTGTTTTCAATCGGTATCATATCATCATCGGTGCTGTGCAGAATCATCACCTTTGCATCTGTTGCACCAAGACCGTCAAGAACACTCATTGAAGCGTATTCACCAAAGGTTTCCTTTTCGTAATCCTCAAAAATCGGCAGTACAAAATCAATAGCGTCGCCTGCAATGTTTCTTCCCTCAAATTCAAGCATATCAAGTGACTCATTGAAGCCGGCAATGATAACCGCCGCCTTTACATCGGGGTGAAGCTTCATTACCGAGCCTACAGAATAACCGCCCCAGCTGTGCCCCCACAGCACGATTGGAAGACCTTCAAAATCCTCGTTGCTCTTTACAAAACGAAGTGCATAATCAAGGTCGATAACACCCTGCGGCAGACCGCCTACAGCCTCGCCCTCGCTTTCGTCATTTCCCGTTGCGTCATAGGCAAAAACAGCGTAACCGTTGCTTGCAAAATAGTCAGCGATGTTCATATAACTGCGGTGACCGCCGCCGCCAAAACCGTGGGCAAGAACAACAAGTCCCTTTGTTTCAGTGTTGTCCCTGTAATACTTGTAACCCGTCAAAAGCTGACCCTTGTCCGACTCAAAGGTATATTTGTCACGCATAAGTCCGTCGAAATCTTCAACGCTCCATGCAAGCGGTTCATAGGTTGTAAAACGTGTGCCGAAATTATCGTTGTAAACCGACATAGCAAGCGGCTTGGGAAGTATCAGCGCCGCCGCAATCAACAGCACAAGAATTACTCCGACTACTATTAAAATAATTTTTACCGGTTTCTTTAATTTAGCCATTATAACAAATCTCCTGTCCTTATGTAACGATACAAAAATTTATTTTCCTCTGAAAGAACACTCCTCCGACATAGTTCCCTCAATGGTATAATACTCAATTTCACTGTGTTCATCATCTTCAATCGCTTTTATTTCAGCAATCGGTTTAACAGCAAAGGTATACCTCTTACCCGATTTTATATTTTTGAAGCTGATTGAATTCTTTGATGTTTCTTTTATCAGCTTGTAGCTTCCGTCGCTTAATTTCTGATAAACCTCGTAACGTGAAGCATTGGGGATTTTATCCCATTTGAGCTTGTATGTGTTGTTTTTGCTTGAATAAAAAGCCTTAACCTCAGGCTTGACATAGCTTTTCAGCGTAAGCTTTTTCAAGCTTTCGTTATACCACCCAAAGGCATCGTTGCTTATTTCAATGTCAAAGGAGGGGAGCATTAATTCGGTAACGGCTGTAAACTCAAATGCGGAACTACTTATTTTTTTAAGCTTTGAATTTTCAGGTATATATACATCTTTTAAATTTCTACTGTATAAAAAGATGCTTTCTGATAATTCTTCAACTAAAGGTGAAATGCTGATTTTTTCTAAATGCTCCATTGCTCCAAAAGCTGCACGCTTTATTTCTTTTACGCTGTCGGGCATTGTTATTTCTTTGATATTGTCGCAAGTCCATATTGCTCCCTTGCCGATAATTTCAGTTCCATTCGGGATTTCATATTTTTCACGTTCGTCAAACATTGCATAAGAAATAAGCGTTTTCCCATCCTTGCTGAAAACAACATTGTCAACGCATTTCATATACTTGTTTTTCGGATTAAGGTCGAACTCCTTAAATGCACAGCTGCCTGAAATATATTTTACAGAGACAGGCTTTTTCTTTGACGTGTTTAATTTAAAGCTGTCGGGAACTTTTATTTTCATATCCTGACAAGATTCAAAGCTTACGTTAAATTCCACTTCGTATCCTTCAAGAACTTTATCATAATATTGAATCCACGCCATATAGTCTATATTACAACATGAATCTTCGGTATACTCTACATCGTATCCTTCATTAACGTAATAATATCCATCGCCAAGTATAACATCGTTCCACTCATCATAAGTGAAAACAAATTCGTCACCTACTATTTCAAATGCACTTGTAGTGAATATCATACCTGAAACAAAAATTACAGCAATTAAAAGCGAAATTATTTTTTTCATTGTCAAATCTCCTCATTAGTCCGAATATAATGAAACAAATACTGCTGTGCAATTCCCGCATACTGCAAAACAAAATCGGGGAAGCCGTCGGGGTAGAAACGCTCCATAACACGCTTCATCCACACGTCCATAGGCACGCACTCAATCTTGTACATACCGTAAAGCATTGCGCAATCCGCAACCTTTGGCCCGACGCCCTTTATGGTCATAAGCACCTTTTTTGCGTCCTCGACGGTCAGCTTTTTTACCTCATCAAGCAGGATTTCGCCATTGTTCAGCTTGTCCACGCAGTCAACGATATACTTCGCACGGAAGCCAGAACGAAGCGGTGCAAGGTCGTCAACGGTAACACCCTTCATCTGCTCAAAGCTGGGGAAACCGCCGTACATTTCGCACAGCCGTCCGATTATGCCCTTGATACGGGGAATGTTGTTATTCTGAGAAATTATGAACGAGCAAAGCGCCTCCCAGCTGTCCTGACGGAGAAGACGTATTCCCCCCGCATACTCACAAGCCTTCGCAAGTGTTTCTTCCTGGGAAAGCTGTTCCTTTATGGCGGTGTAATCCGTGTCCAAATCAAGGTACGGCACCCACACATTAAGAAAGGTTTCCTCGGTTGTATCGGCAAGTCGGAAGTAGTCTTTTTCCTGCGAAATGGTCAGCGGCGTGTTCAGCGCAAAGCCGTGATAAGCGTTGTCGCTGATTTTCTCCCAACGGAAAGCCTGTCCGCAGTCGAGAGTCTGGTCAAGGTCGAAATCCGCTGTTTTCAGCAGGATATCCTTGCCTTGTTTGATGTATTCCATATGTAAAACCTCTTTTTCGGGTAATCAGAGCACGTCCCCAAGGTCATCGGGACGTCCTGTGACCGCCCGAAGCGGTCGTAATTTTACAGTAAATCCTTAGGGTCGTAAGTCGGCTTCTTGTAAAGCTTGTCGGACTTGCCTGAAATGTCGGAAGCGAAAACGTCCTGCCATTCCTCAGCTGTGAAATCCTCAACTGTTACGGTAACGTGTGAGTCACTGCAGCCAAGCGCCTCGCAGAGTGCTGCTGTAAGCTTTTCAGCGGCAGCCTTCTTCTGCTCCTCTGTGCGTCCCTTTAACATTTTTACTGAAATATGCGGCATAAAAACCTCTCCTTTATAATTAATTTGAAATGTGAAAAGTGGAATTGGGAATTGTCACCTTTCCATTTAATTTACCAGTGCCACGTTGCTTCAAGCCAGCCGTCAATATATCCGTCGACAATTATGCAATAACAAGCAAACCCCAGCAGACCGACGGTGATAATTGCGATAGGAATGTAAATCCATTTCTTTGACAGACTGCATTTGCTGTACCAGAAACGATACAGCAGCAGATTAGCGACAACGGGTACAACAATTGACACGACAAGCAAAGCCACACCTGCGAAAAAGTCCGAAGCGTAGATATTCAGTTCATCATAACCGCCCCAACTAAACAGCGGATACGGTGACATAAACAGCAAGCCGAAAAGCGTGCCGAAGAAGCCTGCAACTGCAAAAACCATGTTGATTACTACCGAACAAATCCTTGCGATAATTGTCTTTTTTTCTGTTTTCATTTCCGTCACCTCGTCATTTATTTCTTGCCGAACCTCTTTTTCTTGGGGAGCTTGCTTTCAATCTGCACCACCTCATCGAAAAGGCAGTGATATTTCGGAGGGATAACCTTGTTCTTGTGAGCCTTGCCGAAGAACCATTTCGTGAACTTTACCTCGTTCTTGATTGCATCAAAAAAGGTGTGCATATGGCTTATCTGGCGCACCTCAAAACCGAGGAATTCCTTCATTGTTGCAGGCGGCTCATGGGTAATGATATAGTCGGCTTCCTTGCCATGTTCATCAAGTACGTTTATGCTGTGTCTGAGCTCCACGGCACTTGGCAATTCCTGCTCAAACCATGTGTTTGACTCACGGCGGATGTCGATTTCCTTTGTCTGACCGCCGCCGAAAGCGAAGAACTTGTTGCCTTGCAATTCAAACATATTGCCGCGTCTTAAACGCATAAGACGTCCCGAAATCACACTGACCTTACCACCGCAGAATTCCTCCTCGGGGTACTCGTCAAGCAGATTGTAATTCTCATGACACCCCTCAACAAACAGCGTGTAAAAACGCTTCCTGCCGATTTTTTTCAGTATGCGCTTCTCACGCTTGGAGCCGTCCCATACAAAACCGAAATCACCGCACACTATAAGGAAATCGCCCTTTTTCAGCTTCTTGATTTTTTTATCCTTGAAACGGCTCAGGTCGCCGTGCATATCGCCTGTTACACAAATCAAAATCTGTCCCATCCTTTTCAAATCATATTTAGTATATTATATCACATTTTGTCAGAAAGGTAAAGCAAATTATAAAAAACATAAAAACCGTACCCGACATTTCGTCAGGTACGGTTTAATTATACTATAATCGTTACTTTCTGCTCGGAATAAGGTGTCGTCGGCATTGTTTCCTTTGGCTCGGTGTTTTCGGGAACAGTTGTAACCTCAGGCTCTTTTTCCTCAGGCTCCCATGGACCCAGCATTTCAGTTGCCTTGCCGTTTGCATCTGTCCAGCCCTGTCCCTCATAATACTCCTCAAGACAAAGCCCGCTCTGCTTGATTTCGTTTGCGTAGTAAAGTCCGACAAAGCGATAATGCCACGGCTCGTAAATAATGCCTGTAATCTCCTGCTTGCCCTTGGGATAACGCAGGATAAATCCGAATTTGTGTGCATTTTCATCAAGCCATCTGAATGCTTCAGTGTTTTCAAAACCGTCATCATCCATGCTTGTGTATTCCTCAGACATGATGTCCAGCGCAAGACCTGCATTATGCTCGCTTTCCCCAGGAAGAGCAACCTCCGCAAGTGTATCTGCATAAGCCTCGTCGTAGGTCATTCCCCTGTTATCAATTCTGTCCTGCACGCTGTTATCAAAATTCTGCTGCTGATATTCAATGGTACGGTACGCTGAAACAACAAGCAGGTCAATGCCGTCCTCCTTTGCCGCCTTAAGCATATCGTCAAAGTAAACTGCCGCACGGCTGTCAAGGTAATATTCTCTCCAGCTTTCAAAAATCATGGTTGTTTCAATTCTGCTGTCGTAATCCATCGGCAGCGGATTGTTACTGTTAACAAGGAACATCGCCCATTTGTTGTCGATATTCTCGTCCTCCTCTTCCACCTCAGGCTCATCGATAACGATGATTTCGGTTGTTGTTTCGGTCACAGCCTCTTCCTCGTCATCGCCCTTGAAAATAAAGTTTGTCATCACAAATGCAAGGGCAAGAAGCAATGCCGATATAATCAATAGATATTTTATTCCACGCAAAATTATTACTCTCCTTTTGTTTTTGTAACGCTTTATCCTACGCATATCCATTCTCCCGAAAAAAATATACTACCATTATACCACCATAAACGCCGTTTTTCAACCTTAATTCTTGACAAAATAATACCTGCCGTGATATACTTTAATTATTAAATCTGAAAGGAACGTGTCAATGCGCTGTCCGTTTTGCAATTATGAAGATACAAAAGTCGTGGACTCCCGTTCCATTGACGGAAAAAAGCGCCGCAGACGTGAATGTACAAGCTGCGGAAAAAGATTTACCACATATGAAGCGGTTGAAATGCCTGTGCTTCTCGTTGTCAAGCGTGACAATTCCGTTGAGCTTTTCGACAGAAACAAGCTTATCAAGGGTCTGTCCTCCGCTGTAAAGAAGCGTCCCGTTTCAATTGAGGACGTGAACAGGATTGTTGACACCGTTGAAAGCTGTTATGCAAACAATATGCAGAATCAGATTACCTCTGCGGAAATCGGCGATATCGTGCTGAAAAGCCTGAAGGAAATGGACCAGGTTGCATACGTGCGTTTTGCGTCGGTTTACAAGGATTTCAGCGACGTGGAAAGCTTTATAAATATCATCTCCGAGCTTAAAGGGGAATAAATCAAAGGGTATCAGGCTTACGCTTGATACCCTTATTTAGTGAATAATGAAAAATAAATAAGGATACTCTTTAGAGTACCCCAACAAAAAACGAACGCCCTCGGCGTTCGTTTTGGTGCGGATGACAGGACTTGAACCTGCACGCAAAAGCAATAGATCCTAAGTCTATCGTGTCTGCCAATTCCACCACATCCGCATATAACATTTAGCATTATACCTCTTTTCTTTGGTTTTGTCAAGCTTGCTCTTGTTTTTTAAAATTATATTGACAAACCGTTACCAAACTTGTATAATTAAGGTACACTATAATTTTGAAAAAGGGGTATGAATTATGCAGTATGAAATCAAGGGAACTCCGTTTCCGGTAATTATCTGTAAGCTTGAAGCAAACGAAACAGTATGCTGTCAGAAGGGCGCTATGTCTTGGATGTCACCTAATATGCAGATGTCCACAAATGCAGGCGGCGGTATCGGCAAGATGTTCTCCCGTGCTGTAAGCGGCGAGTCCATTTTCCAGAACAAGTACACTGCTGTGGGCGGCAACGGCGAAATTGCTTTTGCTTCAACTGTTCCTGGTAACGTTCTTGCTATCGATGTTTCCGAAAGAACAATTGTTGCACAGAAATCCGCTTACCTTGCTTCCAGCCCAAGCGTTGAAATGAGCGTATTTTTCCAGAAGAAAATCGGCGCAGGCTTCTTCGGCGGCGAAGGCTTTATCATGCAGAAATTCTCAGGCAAGGGTGTAGCATTCCTCGAAATCGACGGAAGCTGTGTTGAATATGACCTTGCTGCAGGCGAATCAATCCTCGTTGATACAGGATACCTTGCTGCAATGGATGCAACCTGCTCCATTGATGTTGAAACTGTAAAGGGTGTCGGCAATGCACTTTTCGGAGGCGAAGGCTTCTTCAACACAAGAGTTTCAGGCCCTGGCCATGTATGGCTCCAGACAATGCCTGTTTCCTCCCTTGCAGGCGCAGTACGTCCTTACATTCCTACAAGCAACTGATATTTCATATTTGTTTATACAACAAAAGGCACTCTCGTTTGAGAGTGCCTTTATTTTACATGCATACTCCGATGTTTTGCAAAGTAACACTCGGAAGCAAAAGCTTTAGCTTTTGTTTTTAATACATTCCGCCAGCTGGCATTGCTGGAGCAGCAGGAACATCTTCCTTGATGTCAGCAACAAGGCTCTCAGTTGTAAGAACCATAGCCGCAACGGAAGCCGCATTCTGGAGTGCGGAACGTGTTACCTTAGTCGGGTCAACGATACCTGCAGGAATCATATCGCCGTAGGACTCGCTGTAAGCGTCAAAGCCGTAGCCAATCTTTCTGGAGCGTACAATCTTGTCGAGGATTACGCTGCCCTCAAGACCTGCATTTGCAGCAATCTGACGAACAGGCTCTTCGAGTGCCTTGAGCACGATTGCTGCACCTGTCTTTTCGTCGCCTGTGAGGGAGTCTGTAAGCTTCTTAACAGCAGGCATAGCGTTAACGTAAGCTGTACCGCCGCCTGCAACGATACCTTCTTCAACAGCAGCCTTTGTAGCAGCAAGAGCATCCTCGATACGGAGCTTCTTTTCCTTCATTTCAATTTCAGTAGCAGCACCAACCTTGATTACTGCAACACCGCCGCTGAGCTTAGCAAGTCTTTCCTGAAGCTTTTCCTTGTCAAAATCGGAAGTTGTAACTTCAATCTGAGCCTTGATCTGACCGATTCTGTCCTTGATAGCCTGCTTGTCGCCTGCGCCGTCAACGATGATGGTTGTTTCCTTGGTAATCTTAACCTGCTTTGCACGTCCAAGCTGCATCATCTGAGCGTCCTTGAGTTCAAGACCGATTTCCTCGGAGATAACCTGACCGCCAGTGAGGATAGCGATATCCTGAAGCATTTCCTTACGTCTGTCACCAAAGCCCGGAGCCTTGACAGCAACGCATGTGAATGTGCCGCGGAGCTTGTTTACGATAAGTGTGGAGAGAGCTTCGCCCTCAATGTCCTCAGCAATGATAACGAGCTTCTTGCCGCTCTGTACAATCTGTTCGAGAAGTGGGAGAATTTCCTGAATAGAACCAATCTTCTTGTCAGTGATAAGGATGTAAGCGTCGTCAATAACAGCTTCCATCTTGTCTGTATCAGTAACCATGTAAGGTGTAATGTAACCGCGGTCAAACTGCATACCCTCAACAACCTCGGAGTAAGTTTCAGCAGTCTTGGACTCCTCAATTGTGATTACGCCGTCAGCGGAAACCTTTTCCATAGCTTCTGCAATGAGCTTACCAACGTTTTCGTCGGCAGCAGAGTTTGCAGCAACGCTTGCGATTTCCTCAGAGCCGGCAACGGCCTTGGAGTTGGACTTGATAGCCTCAACAGCAGCTTCAACAGCCTTAGCCATACCCTTTCTTACGATCATAGGATTAGCACCGGCTGCAACGTTCTTCATACCCTCACGGATAAGAGCCTGAGCGAGAAGTGTAGCAGTTGTAGTACCGTCACCTGCAGCGTCGTTTGTCTTTGTAGCAACTTCCTTAACGAGCTGTGCACCCATATTTTCGAAAGCATCCTCAAGTTCGATTTCCTTAGCAATTGTTACACCGTCGTTTGTGATGAGTGGTGCACCAAATTTCTTGTCGAGAACAACGTTTCTGCCCTTAGGACCGAGTGTGATTTTAACTGTGTTTGCAAGCTTGTCAATACCTGCCTGAAGCGCCTTTCTTGCGTCTTCACCGTAAATAATATCCTTAGCCATAGTAAAAAACTCCTTTTATATAGTAAACTTATTCAACGATTGCGAGAATGTCGTCCTGACGGAGAATTGTATATTCAACGCCGTCAACCTTAACCTCTGTGCCGCTGTACTTGGAAATAAGAACCTTCTGTCCCTTCTGAACGAACATCTTTACTTCCTTGCCATCAACCATACCGCCAGGGCCAACCTCAACGATTTCAGCAACCTGTGGCTTTTCCTTAGCACTTCCTGCAAGAATGATACCGCTCTTGGTAGTTTCCTCAGCCTCAGTCATCTTGATAACAACTCTGTCTGCAAGTGGTTTAATAGTCATTTTAAAAACTCCTTTCGATATATAAAACTTTATTAGCATAAGTAAATTCGGACTTTTCAGCAGATTTTAGCACTTTATGTCCGAATGTGTTAGCACTCTTTCTTTACGAGTGCTAATTAATATTATACACCGCTTTTGCCTTTTGTCAATACCTTTCAGAAATTTTCTCCTAATTTTCACATAAATTATATTTTGATCCGACAATGTGGCAACTCACCGTAAAAGCCGCCTTGCTAAATTACAATTGCAATAATATTTTTGAAAAAGCTCTTCCATTTTGTAAAAAGATTTGTTATAATTATAATGTATAATTTGTGAAAGGAGTTTGTCCCGATATTTTCACAGATGCGGGGCATAATTACATATATGGACTTTCTTAAAAAAATTGCCGTAACAGTTGCGGCGGCTTTGACTGTAAGCATATTTTCTCAGGTTACTGCGGCGGCAGTAACCTTTACCCCTAATTTCACCGTTACGAGCGAAGCGGCTGTTCTCATTAATCTTGACAAGGACGTTATTGTATACGAAAAGAACCCGACAAAAAAGATGTACCCCGCTTCATTGACCAAAATTATGACGGCAATCGTCGTTCTTGACCACATCAAGGATCTTGACAACACTGAAATTGAAGCTCCGCTGGTTGTTTTTGATGACCTTTACGGAAAAAATCCATCCTCTGTAGGTTACTCACGAGGCGAAATAATCACAGCACGTGACCTTATGTATTCAATGCTGATGGCTTCCGCTTGTGAGTCGGCTGGTATTCTCGCTTATCACGTCGGCGGCGAAAGCATTCCGAACTTCATTGACATGATGAACCAGAAAGCCAAGGAAATCGGCTGTACAGGCACGAATTTTGCCAACCCTCACGGTCTTTTTGATGAAAATCAGTACACCAATGCCCGTGATATGGCGCTTATTGCAAAATATGCAGTTGACAACTACCCAAAATTCGTAGATATCGCAACTACAACAGAATTCACTCTCAGCGCTACGAATTATCACGGTGAAAACTGGGCTACAATCCACCATACAAACGCTATGGTACTCAAGGGCGAGTATTACTACGAGCCTGCACGCGGTCTTAAAACCGGTACACTTGACGAATCGGGACGCTGTCTTGCTTCAATGGGTACCCGTGACGGAAACAACTACCTTCTCGTAACACTCGGCGCTCCGATGTATGACGCTGAAGGATACAAGGTTTACGACCACTACTCCGACCATGAAAAAATCTACGAATGGGCATTTAACACATTCTCCTATGACAAAATCCTCAGCACATCTGATGAAATTACAGAAATCCCCGTAAAGCTCGGTGACAACGCTGAGCACGTCCTGCTTGTTCCTGAGGAGGATTTCTCAACTCTCTGGCCCAACACTCTTGACACTGCAAGCCTGAAAAAAGAAATCAACACAACCGGCTATGTTGACTCGGACGGCTCAATCACGGCACCTGTCGAAAAGGGAACTGTTCTCGGAACATATACCCTTTCACTTTCAGGCGAAACTCTCTGCACCGTAAATCTTGTTGCAAGGGACAGCGTTGAACTTTCACAGCTGGAATACAACATTATGAAGGCAAAAGCTTTTGTAGGCTCCTTTTGGTTCAAGCTGGCAATTGTTATCGCTGCTGCGCTTATTATTCTGTATGTTGTAGTTTATATCCTTGCTACAAGAAAGCGCAAGCGCAGAATGAAAAAGGTTTCGGCAAAGACACGGAGAAGAATGTAATTTTCTTGTTGACAAAATCATTTTAATGTGGTAAAATTCTTTTTTGAAGAGTTATTGTTTTATTCGGGAGGATTGCACTATGAACAATGAAAATAGCCAGAAGAAGCTTTGTGTTCCGAGCCTTGTTCTCGGTATTGTAGGTGTGTTTTTTTCACTTTTTCTCCCCTTTGTTTCTTACGGATGTTCAATTCCAGGACTTGTTATCGGAATGAAAAATAAAAAGAAGAATTACAACTCTACTCCAGGAATTGCACTTAATATTATTGCGATTGCTCTTTCGGTAATCAACTCCGCTTTGGGCATTATCATGACTGTGAAGCTGTTTTTCGCTTCAAATACTGATGAAGAATAAAATTCAAAAGCATACTTCCTGATGAAGTATGCTTTTTCTTTGAAAGGAAGATTATTATGGAAAAGAAAACCGTAAAGCTTGAAATTCCATATGAAAAGGCAGGGCTTGCTTCAGATGGCTGCTGCGCTGAACTTGATTTGTACACGCTTGAACAGCATGACAATATTGAACTCAAACAGCGTCCTGCGGTAATAATCTGTCCGGGCGGCGGATATGAATACTGCTCCGTACGTGAAGCTGAACCCGTTGCACTGAGATATGCAGCTTTCGGAATACCTGCGTTTGTTCTCAGATACAGCTGTGTAAACAAGCGCTTTCCGACAGCACTGCTTGAGCTTGCACAGGCAATGTCCTACGTCAGAAGCAATGCTGCAGAACTGGGCGTTGACCCTGACAAAATTATGGTAAGTGGTTTTTCTGCAGGCGGTCATCTTGCGGCAAGTCTTGCGGTACATTGGAACAAACCGTTTATTGCCGATACTCTGGGCGGCAATTCCGATATGTACAAGCCAAACGGCGCTGTGCTTTGCTACCCTGTTATAACATCTGGAGAAAAACGCCATGACGGTTCAATCGTAAACATTGTCGGCGCTGACTATCCTGCTGAAATGATGGAAACTGTATCTCTCGAAAAGCAGGTTACCGAAGCTGTTCCGCCTGTTTTTATCTGGCATACAGCTGACGACGGACTTGTTCCCGTAGAAAATACACTGATGTTTGCCTCTGCGCTTGCGGAAAAGAAAATTCCGTTTGCATGTCATATTTTCGAAAGCGGAGTGCATGGCTTGTCACTGTGTGATGACTCCACTGCAGGCTACGACGGACATATAAATCCCGACTGCGCACGCTGGTTCGGAATGGCTGTTGATTGGATAAAATCAAGATAATTATGTAGGGCGGATTATATCCGCCCGTTTTTAAGGATACAATGTATCAGCTTAAATTCAGTGACTTTCAGCAATAGCGTTTCTTCTGAAAAGAAGTGTGATGCACCATACAGCAGAAAGTGCTACAAGAACATACACAACTCTGCTGAGAAGTGCAGTTGTTCCGCCGAACAGCCATGCAACAAGGTCAAAGCTGAAAATGCCAACAAGACCCCAGTTAAGTCCGCCGATTACAAGCAGAGCCAGAGCAATTTTATCAAACATTTTATCTTTCCATCCTTTCCTGTCGGGTTCACTGCGACAAAAACTCCCGGAAGCTGTATACTGATAATCCTTGAAATTGCTGTAACTCAAAAGATTATCGGTAATACCTCCGAGAGTATTATTTGCTGCATATTAAAAATTATTCAGAAGCGGGTTCAGACTCGGTTTCATCATAAAGCTTGAAACGTTCTCCGAGTGATTTGATGAAATTTTCATCAAGAACAAAAAGTGAGTTTTCGTTGTATGTGCCCATTACGGTAAGAAGCTTGCAAACGCTTTCATCTGTTTCGGCAACATACTTTATAGCGTTGGACTGCTTTTCGTAATCATATGCTGTGAAATTGGTTTCAACAGTTGAATTTACAATCGTGCTGAAATAATCGTCAACATAATTTGAAAAGCCTGCTGTAACATTTCTGTTTATAAGGTCGCTTACAGCAACACCTGCCATTTTTGCTCTGTACTCCTCACCTGAGCTGTATCGTGGATATGTGATGATTTTACGCATATCTCTTGAGTCAAGGTAGGTTTCTCCCTCACGGAAAATTGTTTCCTCACCTGTATCGGGATTTGAATATTCAAGATTGTATGGGATATGGAAATCAACTCCGCCGAATATATCAACAGTTGTTTCAAAGCTTTCGTTGTTCAGCTTCAGGTAATAGTCAATTTTTACACCTGTTGCCGCTTCAACGGCGCTTACAGCTTCAGACGTGCCGCCAAGACGATAGAATTCGTAAATGCTGTCCTCTGTGCTTCCGACTTTTGCATATGTATCGGAAGGAAGCGGCATAACAGTCAGATACCTTTCATCTGCAAGCATTCTCACCAACATAAAGGTGCAGCCGTCCATTCTTCTTTCCGAATCAAAAATAATAAGGGTTGTTTTATTGTTTTCAGGAGAAGGAACATAGTCCTCAATAGTTACCATCTGTTCAAGCTGAAAATCGGGGGTAGTGTCCTGCTTAGGTGCCATTATCCTCTGCAGCAGCATGTAGCCGATACCGCCGATTACGACCAGGGTAATCAATATTGTTATTATATAAGTGAGCGCAATTTTTGTACTTTTGGAAGCCATATTGATAATCCTTTCAGAATAAATTTAAATAATCATTGAAAAAAATGCCGTCAGGTGCTATAATAAATCTTGATGAGATTTTCAATCTCTGTTGCTTCTTCGAAAATGCTGATGTCGGAGGCACACCCGTCATCAACAGCCTCGGAAAATTTCAATGCGTTTATTATCCTTGTTTCAATACCCGCCTTTTCTGCGTAGCGTATTGTCTGCCCCGTTCCGCTTTTATAGTCGGAAACCACGGCAATAAGCCTTGCTGAATGGTCAATCATGAACTGATTACGCTTGCTGTAGCAGGCTTTGGAATATTCCTCGGAAACGTTTATTATCTGCGAAGCGGTTTTCATGGCGTTGCCCCTGTAAAACAAATCGCTGCCGCTGTAATTTGCCCCGAAATTTCTGTACGGAAGCGCAACAACAAGATTTATATCGTTGCCCTGATGCTTAAGCTGCATAATGAATTCCGAAGCCCACAGGTCAATTCCCCTTGCGCCGCCGATTATAAAAGTATCATACCCCTGCTGAATGCTTTCATGTATTTCGTAATACAGCATACTGAGTATACCCTTTATTTTCATTGAAGAAGTCCTGCCGCAGTCAGGAAGCTTTTCGGGACGGTGCCCTGAAAAGCAAACGGTTTTGCTTCTGTCGTAAATCCAATTGTGCTGCATATCAAAAACCACGGTCCTTCTGAAATAAATTTACGGTTTGCGGAATATATTCCAATATATGTATATCTGCGCATGAAAACAAAGTTCACAGCAAACATAATTATTATAGCACAAACATTCCGTTTTTACAATAGAGATTATAAATTTTTTTGAAAGTTGGTTATAAGCAATGTCAGAATACTTTTCAAGACGAATATGTGCAGAAATAAATCTTGACGCAGCAAAAAGCAATCTCGCTGCACTCAAGAACTACATTGACGAAAGCTGCACAAAGCCCGCCTGCGTGGTAAAGGCTGACGCCTACGGCCACGGCGATGTGGGACTTATGAAAATGTATCAGGAAATGGGTGTGGATTTTTTCTGCGTTTCCAACATTTCCGAAGCTTTAAGACTCCGTGAGGGCGGCTGTACCGGTGACATTCTGATTTTAAGCTGGACAGCACCTGAGGATACACATATTCTTATTGAAAACAACCTCATTGGCACGGCGGTTTCCGTAAGCAATGCGGCTGAAATGTCTGCAAATGCAGAAAAGCCTGTCCGTCTGCATATAAAGCTTGACACAGGTATGGGCAGAGTCGGACTCAACACGGAAAATGCGGAAAAATGCGCCGCAGAAATTGCTGAAATTGCCGCAATGAAAAATATTTCCGCAGAGGGTATCTTTACTCATCTTGCCGTTGCGGACAGCTTTGAGGAAGAAAATGTTCAGTTTACCGAAAGACAGAAAAACCTGTTTTTTGAAATTGCCGAAAAAGCTGAAAAACTCGGAGTAAAGCTTCTTCACAGACATTGCCTGAACAGTGCGGGAACACTCTATCACTATGATAAACGAAGCACCCTTGCAAGAATGGGCATTGTTCTTTACGGCTTAAAGCCTGACAATTCAATTGATATTCCCGTAAAGCTTGAACCTGTCATGAAGCTGAAATCATTTATCACGCAAATCAAAACCATCAGCAAGGGGACCTCTGTCAGCTACGGAAGAACATATATTGCCGATTGTGACAGAGTGGTAGCAACTGTCCCCTGTGGCTATGCCGATGGTTATCCGAGATTGCTTTCAAATCGTAACGAGGTTCTTGTTCACGGAAAGCGTGCAAAAGGTATCGGACGTATCTGCATGGACCAGATGATGATTGATATTACGGGAATTGAGGGAGTAGAGGTCGGCGACGAGGTTACTCTTTTCGGACGTGACGGCGATGAACTTATCACAGCTGATGACGTTGCTTCAAGCTATGGAACTATCGGATATGAGCTTATCTGCGGAGTAAGTGTCCGTGTTCCGAGAATTTTTATAAGCAACGGCAAAATAAAGCAAATTATCGCACACAGATGACATTTTGTTGTGCAAAATATCCAAAGGCTTTGTTATAAATACGTTAATGTAAACGTTGACAAAGCCTTTTTCTTTTTGTTATAATTAATGTAACAATTTAGAAAGGATGTCCTTATTATGAAGAATACAAAAAGACTTCTGGCGGGGCTTATGGCGCTTTCACTGACAGGCTCGCTTACTGCCTGCGGCGGTGACAGTACCGACGCTCCTATTACTGAAGCTACAACTACAACAGCAAAAACTGTTGAGGTTAATACTGAAACTCTTTCTGCTGAAGATGAAGAAAAACTTGACGACGTTGCAAGCAATATGCTTACAGGTGAGCTTGAAAACAAGACCATCAAGTGGTTCTCTTTCTATGACCCGTTCCACGCTACAGGCTCAGGTAACACAAAGGCGCTCTCCCTTGAACTTTTTGAAACAAAGTACGGCGGTGAAATCGAATACATCCAGACTACATGGGGAAGCCGCTTCAATGACCTTTCTACAAAAATCCTCGGCGGCGAAGGTGTTGACTTTATCGCAGGCGGCGACCTTGACGGTTTCCCAAGAGGTGTTCCTAACGGTCAGTTCCAGCCTTACGATGAATATATGGACTGGGAAAACCCACTCTGGGCTGAGTGGAAGGAACTCAATGATATGTTCCTTATGGGCGACAGCCACTACCTCATTGTGCCGCAGTCCACAGTAGGTCAGGTTGTTGTCTACAACCGCAGCACAATCGAATCTCTCGGTATGGAGGACCCTGTTGACCTTCTTGAAGCAGGCGAATGGAACTGGAATACCTTCCGTGATATGCTTATCGACTATGTTGACGTTGAGTCCGAACAGTACGGCCTTGACGGTTGGTTCAACGAAAAGCCTCTTATGCTCACAAGCGGCGTTCCTGCGGTTGAAATGAAGGACGGCAAGCTTGTACATAACCTTCTTGACCCTAACCTTGAACGTGTAATGAACTTCATGTATGAACTTAATACTTCTGGTCTTGTTCTTGACAAGAACCTGTTCAACTGGGCTGAACACCCTGAGTTCATCGGCGAGGGCAAGGAATTGTTCTATATCGGCGGTATGTACGTTCTCGAAAGCTCTCCTGATATCTGGACAGAAACATTCGGTGCACAGGAAGACGTTATGTTCGTTCCGCTTCCTAAGGACCCACAGTCTGACCAGCACTTCGTTCCTGCAGGTATGGAAGCTTACCTCCTCTGTAAGGGTGCACAAAACCCTGATGGTGTTATGAGATTTATGGAATGTGTTCTTGCAGCAAATTCTGATCCAAGCACACAGGAAATCGGTATTCAGAAAAAAAGAGATGACTACGGCTGGTCCGAGGAAATGATTGAAATGCACGCTAGAATTACAGAAATGTCCCGTGCAAACCCTGTTTACGACCTTACAAGCGGCGTTCCTGCTGACTTCTCCGCAATTCTCGACAGCGGCGAATTTGGCGTAAGAGCAGCATTTGCAGGTCTTGAATGGGCAACAGTCCGTGAATCACTTATTGACGTTGCAAACACATATATTGACGAATTCAACGCAACAGCTGCATCTATGAGCTGATAAAAATCAAGGGTACCCTTTGAGGGTACCCTTTTTATTTGATAATAACCTTTGAACTGTCCTCATTCCGAAGTGCAATTACAGCACCCCTTATAAGATAAGCAATCGGGTCGCCTGACGGTCCGCGATTAAGACAGCGTACCTTCGTCCCCTCTATAAGACCGATATCACGAAGTCTGCGGCGAATACCGCCCTCGGCAAGAAGCTCAGCAACTTCTGCAGCAGCACCCTCCTGCATATCGGAAAGCATTTTTGATGTACTCATAAATTAACCTCTGAAAAGTTATTCCGAGAAACTGTTCTCATTACTATTCTATGCGGTATTTTTTTCTGTGACACGTTATTTTTCCGGACTTGCCTGCATAAATATTAATCAAAACAATGTAAAGGAGTATTTTTATGAGTAATGCAAAAAGAGGAAATAAAGCAATTCTTTTTCTTGTTCTGGCAATAATTCTTGTTCTGGCCGCTTTTTTCTGGTCAAAGGCACAGGCTGAAAACAAAGCCGAAGAAATGTTTACACTGGCAACAAATTCCGAACGTGTGGCATTTCTGAACGAACAGGGCTGGATTGTCCATCCCGACCCGATTTCAAAGGAGGAAGTGACTGTGCCGTCTGTATATGAAGGGATTTATGCTGAATATGCAGAACTTCAGAAACAGCAGGGCTTTGACCTCGAAAAGTATCAGGGACGCGACGTAACAATAATCAAGTATCAGGTGCTTAATTATCCTGATTACCCCGAAAACGTAACCGCCACAATGATGATCTGCGACAACAGACTTATCGGCGGTGATATTTCCCTTGAAACCGAAGACGGATTCATGTCACCACTCATCTCCAAAACAGCACAAACCTTTCTCGTTAAATAAATTATAATTTAGCGGGGATTGTGGGAACCCACTGGGGAAAACCTTTCTGAGGAAAGGTTATTCCCCAGACCCCTTTCCAAAGACTTTTAGTCTAATTTTCTAAATGGGGCTAAAGCCCCATTTAGAAAATTACATTAGAAGTTTT